>DATGUT010000174.1:0-6420 GCA_035301185.1 Salinisphaeraceae bacterium | reverse complement strand
ATCGCATCTTCAAAGACTACGACGATATCGTCGATCGTGTCTGCCAAGCATGGCGCGCATTACTCAATGAGCCTGGTCGAATCACATCTATCACGTATCGCGAATGGGCTCGTGTCAGTTAATCTATATGGCTGTTGGTATTATTCAGCTTGCTGCGGCCGGCAGTCGGCCAGCGAATCCAGCAGGGGTTGGCAGACTTCCGGGCGGCCGTCGCAACAATCGCGCACAAAAAAGCGCACGGTGGTCTGGATGCGCTGCAGGTCAGCGCGATAAATGATGCAGCGGCTGCTGCGCCGCGACGTGACCAGACGCGCCTGCGCCAGCACCGCGAGATGAGCCGACATGGTGTTCGCTGGTACCTGCAGCCGCCGCGCAATCGCGCCGGCTGCCAGGCCCTCCGGTTCGTGGCGCACCAGCAGCCGAAACGCAGCGAGGCGGGTTTGCTGGGCAAGCGCGGCGAGGCAAGTGATGGTTTCTTGTGTTTCCATATTTCCAAGTTTATGGAAATAACAATTGTTCCACAAGAAACAATGCGTCGTAACAACGCTTGCTGCCAACGAACCAGGCTGCAGGATGCGCTGCTGCAGACCACAGCAACTTGCTGATTGCTGCAGCTATCGATAAAATTACCCCTCCCCAGGTGGGGTAGGTAAGAAAAATCAAACATTGGCCTGCCGCTAACGAAACGAGGCACAAAGAGGTCACGATGACGACAACCCGATTGCGAATTGACGACATGAGTTGCGCCCACTGCGTGCAAGCAGTGCAGCAGGCGCTGGCAGCCGTACCTGGTGTCGAGCGCGTGGTAGCCGTGCGCCTTGAGTCCGGCGAGGCCGAAGTGGCCGGCCGGGCCGATGCTGCGGCGCTGGTCGCAGCGCTGGCGGATGCCGGCTATAGCGCGCGCGAAAGGCGATGACCAGGCAACAGGACGCCGGCGCCGGCCTGGCGGTTGCAGATGACGTGCGCGCGGATGCCATAGCGCGCCTGCGCTCCATCCGCGGCCATGTGGACGGCATCGTGCGCATGCTGGAGCGCGATGAAACCTATTGCGTCGACGTGCTCAAGCAGTTGAAGGCAGTGAACGGCGCCCTGGCCAAGACCGGCGATGTCATTTTGCGCGGCCATCTGAAACACCATGTGGTGACCGCGCATGAGCGTGGCGACGATGAGGCCATCGTGGCCGAGCTCATGGATATTCTGAAATACCGTTAATGTAGGGAGTTGGCATGGCCGGGGCTGTGATTCGCAACGTGGAGTTCGGTGTCGAAGGCATGTCTTGCGGCGCCTGTGTGGCGCGCGTGGAAAAGCGCCTGCGCCAGGTCACGGGTGTGCGCGACGCGGTAGCCAATCTCGCCACCAAGCGTGTCCGGGTGCAACTGGATGTGCGCCAGGCCAATATTTCGACGCTGATCGATGCCGTAACAGCCGCCGGTTATGCGCCGCGTACGCAGCAGTACGAAATCCAGGTACAGGGCATGAACTGCGGCGCTTGCGTAGCGCGGGTGGAAAACGCCCTGAACAAACTCGACAATGTCAGCGCGGCGCAGGTGAATCTGGCCACGGGCCGCGCCCGGGTGCATGCTGTTGCCGGCCTGGTGGACGAGCAGCAGCTCATCGACGCGGTGACGGCCGCCGGCTACGACGCAGCCGCAGTGACGGCAGACCACGTTGCTGCCGACACCCCGGATGAGGCCGCCCAGCTCAAGCCGGCCGTGCTGTTTGCCGCGGCCTGCACCCTTCCGCTGATGGCCGTGGCCATGCTGCGCATGCTGCCAAGCAGCGGCGCGGCCATGACCGCACTGCTGCCGGTGCGGGGCTGGATGATGCTCGAGCTGCTGCTCACCATCCCGGTGCAATTCCATGCCGGCCGGCGTTTCTATACGCTCGGCTGGAACGAGATCAAGCACTTCGCGCCGGGCATGAACACCCTGGTGCTGCTCGGCACCAACGCCGCGTTTTTCTATTCGCTGGCCGCCCTGAGCGTGCCGCAGATCTTTCCCAGCGGCACGGCGCACACTTATTTCGATGCCGCGGCCATGATCGTCACCCTGATCCTGCTGGGGCGCTATCTCGAAGCCGTGGCCAAGGGCCGCACCTCGCAGGCAGTCAGGGGCCTGATGCAGCTGCAGGCGCGCACGGCACGAGTCAAGCGCGCCGGTGTCTGGCAGGAGATGGCGATCGAGCAGGTTGCGGTCGACGATCTCATCGCGGTGCGTCCCGGCGAACGGCTGCCGGTCGATGGCACCGTAACCGCCGGCCAGAGCACGGTGGATGAGTCGATGATCTCCGGCGAGCCGATGCCGGTGGCCAAGCAGGCGGGTGACACTGTGGTCGGCGGCACCGTCAACGGCCATGGCACGCTCGAGTTTGCCGCCACCAATGTCGGTGCGGACACGGTACTGGCCCGCATCATTCGCATGGTGGAGGAGGCGCAGGCGGAAAAGCCGGCCATCCAAGTGATCGCCGATCGCATTGCTGGCGTATTCGTGCCCATTGTCATCGCCATCTCTGCCGCGACCCTGCTCGGCTGGCTGCTGTTTGGCCCCAGCCCGGCCCTGGCGCTGGCCTTCGTCGCCGCCGTGTCGGTGCTTTTGATTGCCTGCCCCTGCGCCATGGGGCTGGCCACGCCGACTGCCATCATGGTCGCCACCGGCAAGGGCGCCGGCATGGGTGTGCTGTTTCGCCATGGCAGCGCGCTGGAACAGTTGGCTGTCGCGGATACCGTGGTGTTCGACAAGACCGGCACGCTCACCGAGGGTGCGCCTGCGCTGACCGATCTGGAGCTGATGCCCGGCTTCGAGCGGGCCACGGTGCTGGCGCAGATCGCGGCCGTGGAAGCCAGCAGCGAACACCCGCTTGCCGCCGCCATGGTCGCGGCGGCAGAGCAAGACGGCCTGGCATTGCCACCGGCCGATGATTTTCTGGCCCATGCCGGCCATGGCGTGGAGGCTTGGGTGCAGGGCCGGCACGTGTACATCGGCGCGCGGCGCTATATGCACGATCTGGGCATTGACACGGCCCCGCTGGATGCGCGCGCAGACGCACTGGCGCGGGCGGCGCGCACCACCATGTTCGCGGCCATCGACGGTCGCCTGGCCGCCCTTGTTGCCGTGGCCGATCCGCCGCGACCGGAGGCGGCGCACATGGTGCGCACTCTGCATGGCATGGGCCTGGCGGTGGCCATGCTCAGCGGCGACAGCAAGGGCACCGCGCAAGCCGTCGCCCGGGAGTTGGGCATCGACACGGTGCTGGCGGAAGTCATGCCGGACGGCAAGGCCGCGGAAATCAAGCGCCTGCAGAGCGCCGGCCAGACCGTGGCGTTCGTCGGCGATGGCATCAACGACGCCCCGGCCCTGGCCCGGGCCGACGTCGGCATCGCCGTGGGCAGCGGCACCGACATCGCCATCGAGGCCGGCGACGTGGTGCTCATGCGCGCCGATCTGACCAGTGTGATCAACACGATTGCCCTGGCGCGGCGCACGCTGCGCACCATTCATGTGAACTTCCTCTGGGCCTATGGTTACAACGTCCTGCTGATTCCGCTGGCGGCCGGCGTGCTTTATCCGCTCACCGGCTGGCTGCTCAACCCCATGGCCGCGGCCGCCGCAATGAGCCTTTCCAGCCTGCTCGTGCTCGCCAATTCGCTGCGCTTGCGGCGTTTCGTCCCGCAACCGGCGCCGCAGGCAGCTGCTGGCCCGGCGGCGGGCGCAGCGCCACGTGGTGAAACGCCAGCTGGTGTTTGAGATCGTTCCATCGACAAGAGTGCTGCTTTACCGAATCGCCCAGGTTCTGCCGCTGGCCACTGCTTGTGCCCAGTCATGATTGGTTCTATGGTTGAACCAGTGTTGCGAGCGGAGCGATGGGTGGCACAAATAACCAGTGCAACAACCAATTGGCCGACCTGGGCGCCTCACGGGCTGATGAATGCTTGGCGCGCGCGCCACAGGGGCGCATAGACTTGCTGCCAGTGATTGTGCTGGCCGCGGGCACTTCTTCGCGCTATGGCTGTAGCAACAAGCTGTTGGCGGATTTCGACGGCTTGCCGCTGCTGGCGCGGGTCATCAGCATGTTGCAACCTGCCGCCCGGCCGCTGATCGTCGTGACCGGCCACCAGGCGCAGCGAGTGCGCCGCAGCATGCGCCAGGCGCTGGGCCATGTACCGCATTTGCGCTGGGTGCACAACCCGCACTATCGCCAAGGCATGGCCTCTTCCCTGCGCCTGGGCATCAATGCCTTGCCGGCGGAAGCCTCGAAGGTTTGCATTTGTCTTGGCGACATGCCCGGCGTGGATGCCCGCCTGCTGCGCCGCCTGCAGGCGCTTTGGCATCCGGAGCTCGACGTCGTGCGCCCTTCATGTCGCAGTCGCCCGGGGCATCCGGTGCTGCTGAGTGCCCGCTTGTTTCCGGCGCTGCAGGCACTGGCTGGTGATGGCGGCGCCAAGTCGGTCGTCGCCCGCGTGCCGGCAGCGCGCCGGCGCCAAGTGCCATGGCATGTCGGTTGCATTCTCGATACGGATACGCCGGCGGCGTTGCGCCATGCCCGACTGCAGTGTCGCCGGATTGCGAACAGGTTGCAGCCTATTGGCTGCAAACAAGGATTTGTGCCGACAGGCTGCCATCTGCTGTGCCTTGGCAGCTAAACGGCGCGGCAGCGCCAAGCAAGAAGCGACTCTCTAGACCTGGCTGCGGCTTGTCCTGTCCATTTGAACGGGGCGGTGGCGAAAAGAATCCGCTATCTTTGGTCACAACAGCAAATGGGCGAAGCGGCCAGCGCAAACTGTCGTAGCAGGTGTCGCTGCGACATGCAGGGCGCCGGCCAGCAGGCAACAGCAGTTTGCCTGCTGCCAAGCGTGCCGCGACTGACTTCGAACAAACAACGGGGATTTGACTCATGGCTCGCATTATCCTTTTCCTGCTCGCGTTGAGCCTGATGCCGGCAATGGCGCAGGATGCCGACCCTGCGGCAGCGGCCGCACAAGCCAGGACCGATACGATCCTCGTGTTCGACGCCTCCGGCTCCATGTGGGCGCAGATTGATGGCATCAACAAGATTGTCATTGCCCGCGACGTGGTGTCGGAGCTGCTGCGCGAGCTGCCGGCCAGCCAGCGCATGGGCCTGATCGCCTATGGCCACAACCGCAAAGGTGATTGCAGCGACATCGAGATGCTGGCACCGGTGGGCGCCGATCTTGGCGAAATCGCGACCATGGTGCAGAACATCAATCCCAAGGGCATGACACCCATGACCGACGCCGTGATCCAAGCGGCCGAGGCGCTCAAATACACGGAAAACAAAGCCACTGTCATTCTGGTGTCCGATGGCGAGGAAACCTGTCACGCCGATCCCTGCGAGGCGGCCCGGAGGCTCGCTGAGCTGGGTGTGGGCCTGACCGTGCACACGGTCGGCTTCGGCCTGGAAAGCGCCGAGGCCGAAGCGGCCGAGCAGCAGTTGCAATGCATTGCCGAAGCCACCGATGGGAAGTTCTTCTCGGCGCAGAATGCCCAGGAGCTGACAGCGGCATTGACCAAGATCAGCCAGGCCGAGGCGCAACCCGAGCCCGAGCCGGAACCGCCGGCCACGGTGGAGGTCAAGCTTACGGCCACTGATCAGGAAAATGGCCCGGTAATCGAGAATGGCCTCGTCTGGACCATCTTTCATGGTGCCAGCGGCGAGAAGCTGTACCAATCGGAGCCCGGCGGCAGCATCACCGTCGATATTCCCAAGGGCGTGCATGACGTGTCCGTGGTGCGCCTGGAGGACGAGGCAAGCGCGGAGGGCGAAATCATAACCGGCGCCGATGGCACTCATGTGATTCTGCCCATCATCGTTGACTACAATGTCAGCCTGGAAGCGCCCGAACAGGCCGTGGTCGGGTCGCAGATTCGCGTCACCTGGACCGGCCCCGAAGATGACGGCGACTACATCGGCATCGCCACGCTCGATGGCAATCCACGCTGGTCAACAGAGTCCACGCCGGTGGATCAAGGCAACCCCCTGCAGCTGCAGGTGCCAGCCGAACCCGGCGATTACCGCATCATGTATGTCAGGAAACAGCAGGGTTATGCAGCGTTGACAGAACAGCCGTTCAAGGTGATCGAAGCGGCGAGCAGCGTCAGCGCGCCGGATACGGCCATTGCTGGCGAAAGCATTACGGTGGAATGGACCGGGCCGGAGTATGACGGCGATTATATTGCCATTGCCAAAGTGGACGACAACCCACGCTGGCCGACGGAGTCCACTCGCATAGACCAGGGCAGTCCGCTACAGGTGCGGGTGCCAGCCAATCCTGGCGATTACCGCGTCATGTATGTGATGAAGCATGGCTACAGGGCTTTGGCTGAACAGCCACTCGAAGTGACGCAGACGCAAGCCAGCGTCAGTGCGCCGGATATGGCCACGGCCGGCGACACCATCCGCGTG
>DATGUT010000173.1:0-18953 GCA_035301185.1 Salinisphaeraceae bacterium | reverse complement strand
CGGCCCCTCGGCATAGGAGCACCACTTGCCTGCCTGCAAACCCGTGCGCAACGGCGAACAGATGGAGCGCGCGGCAACCGTCGCCCCGCTGCGCCCAGGATCGAGCGTGCCGGCGCCAAGCGCGAATTGGCGCGCCTCGATGTGCGGCGACGGCCAGGCCGGCTCACCGACCCAGCGCCCCGGGCGCAGGTCGTACTGGCGCTGCGGCGCCGCGGACTCGAGCATCCAGGCGCGCAGCGCCGGTTCGTCCATGATGCCCGTGTCCTCGTCCTTGAGCCAGTGATCCCACCAGCGCAGCGCCTCCTCCAGAAAACCGATGGCCGGCCCCGGCTCGCCCATGTGTGGATAACGATGGCCCCACGGCCCGATCAAGCCTTTGGTCGGCACATCGAGATTGGCGAGCAGCCGGAATACTGCATTGGAATAGCCATCCGCCCAGCCGGACACGGCATAGACAGGGCATTTGATTTGCGAAAAATCCTCGCAGATCGAGGCATGCCGCCAGAACGCATCGCGATGTTGATGGCGCGTCCACTGATCCAGCCACAGACCCGAACCCTTGAGGCGCGCCAACCACAATTCGCGCCAATTATCACCCACAATGGCCGGATCAGGCGGCGAGGAGTTGCCGGCGAACATGACCGAGGCCCAGGACAGATTATCGAGCAGCATGCAGCCGCCCATGTAATGCACATCATCGGCGTAGCGATCGTCGGTCGAGCAGACCGTGATCACGGCCTTGAGCGCCTGGGGCTGCAGGGCCGCGATCTGCAGCCCATTGAAGCCGCCCCAGGAAATGCCGATCATGCCGACGTTGCCGTCGCACCACGGTTGTGCGGCCAACCAGTTGATGATGGCGACACCGTCATCCAGTTCGGTGGCGGTGTATTCATCCTTGAGCACGCCTTCGGAATCGCCGGAGCCGCGGATGTCGACCCGAATGGATGCGTAACCATGGCCGGCAAAATAGGGGTGATTGAGATCGTCACGTTCGCGCGTGTGATCGGATTTGCGATACGGAATGTATTCCAGGATTGCCGGTACGGGATTGCTTGGCGCGTCCTCGGGCAGCCACAGCCGTGCCGCCAGGCGCACCCCGTCCGCCATGGGGATCCAGATGTCTTCGGGCTCACCCACCGAATTGGGGAAAAGAGTCGTATGGCGCATGAGTGAATCCTCGTCAATCCACGGGCCTGATATCGAAATCCAACCGCTCCCGGCACAGCTGGTAGCAAGAGCGGATTTGATCAGGATTATCGCCCCCAAGATAAAGCACCGCCAGCGCATAACTGTAGCTCTCTTGATGCGAGAGCTCCGCCAGGCGCGTGCCGGGCTGCACGTGTGGCTCGAAGATTATACCCGGTACTTGCGCGGCCAGGGTGGCAATATCGTCGGCACTGGGCAGGCGTCCGACGATGCCGTCTTGATAGGCGCGCAGAAAACAGCAGGCGGCATATTTGAAGCGGCCGCCATTCTCGGGAAATTGTGGTCGCCGGCCCAGAGCGACATTCACCGCAGCCTCGTGATTGGACACGCCGTTGACCTTTTCGAACAAGTCCGAATGGTGCTGCGCCACTCGCGTGTTGATCTCCAGCAACCAGGCGGTGTCACGCTCCGCGTCCCAGAAGAATTCGATATTGAAGGCCGATTGATTGAAGTCGATGTGGGCCAGCAGCCGTCGGCTGACGGCCTCCATTTGCTGGCGCGCCTGCTCGGGCAGAGAAGATGGGTACTGGTAGCGCAGGAACGTCGACCGCCCCTTGGCGCGGATCGAGTCGATCAAGCCGTGAAAATGGACTTCGCCATTGTAAACATAGCCCTCCAGCGTGCATTGCTGCCCTGTGATCAGCGCTTCGGCCAGGCAGAAATGGCCGCCTGCGGCGGCGATTTCCGCCGGTAGCTCGGCGCGCGCCAGGATGCGGTCGAACGGCTTGGCAAAAATACCGATATGGGCCCGGATTGTGGCCAGGGCCTGCTCGAACTGGTCAGCATTGTCGATGCGAAAACCCAAATACGAGCCGGCCGATTTCACCGGCTTGAGCCAAAAAGGGTAGGCGATTTTGCATTTGCCCACGGGGTCATCGCCATAGGGATCGACCAACTCAAACTGCGGAATATGCCCCGGCACCACTTCACGCTGAACCAGGCGGCTCCAGTATTTGTGCTCGCACTTGAGCAGCGCTTCCAGCGACGCCGAGCGCAGCCCGAAGCGCCCGGCCAGGATCGGCAGCATGGTAGAGACCGGGAAATCGACATAGCCGATGATGGCGGCGGGAATGCCGTCGAAGGCGTTGATCTCGGCCTCGGCGCGAGCCAGCATGTCGTCGATGGGAAAATACTCCGCCTCCAGCACTTCCGCCGGATCGATCAGACCGATGAAGCGGCATTGAGCCGCAATCGGCAGCCGCTCCAGCTTGCGCTGGTTGAACTCGTCCATGCCGAGAACGAATACGTTATGACGTGCCATGAGCGGATCTCCTGAATCAGGTCCTGCACGGGCCGGCAACTGCGGCGCGGGACAAGCATGGCCTACCCTGTTTGCTCAGCCTGGTACACACAGCGACCCGCGACGAAGGTGCGCTGCGGGTTGAGTTCACTATCAAGCAACGTGATATCGGCATCGAAACCTGCCGCCAGTCGCCCTTTGCGCTGCTCCAGCCCGAGTACCCGCGCCACATTGCCGGAGATCAAGCCCAGCGCCTGCTCGAGCGGCAACACCGCCTCGTGCACCAGCTGTTGCCAGTCGGCGAGCAGCGTGGTGTTGCCAGCGACGCGCATGCCGCTGTAGCGGCCGCGCGCATCAAAGGTGGGCAAACTGCCGTTGCAATCCGAACTAAGCGTAATCTGTGTTGCCGGCACACCGCGCGCCAGCAACCGCGAAACCGCATTAAAAGCCGAAAACTCATGCTCGCCCGGGCAGTCGTCAAACGCGGTTACATCCACTGTCGCGCCGAACTCGAGGGCAAGCTCGGCTGCTTCGGCAAGCAGCGGATGACGGCGATTGACGTGAGTCGGCAATATCTGATCGGCGGGTATTTCGGTGTCGCTGAGCAGGCGCCGCAGCGGTTCCAGCCCGCGTTTGCCGTCGCCGACATGAAAATGGCAAATGCCATGTTTACCCGCCAGCATGGCACCGACGCGGGTCTCGGCCACCAGGCGCTCGATCTCGCTTTGCTGCGGCTGGCTGGAGCGATGATCCGAGATCGCCACTTCGCCGACACCCAGCACTTCCGGGATCCAGGCCAGATCGCGCTGCAGGTCGCCGGTCAGGGTTGGCGGCGGCACACGATAGGCGCCCGTGTACATATACGCGGCAATGCCTTGTGTGCGCAGGCCGCGCACCTTGGCCAACAGCGCGGCGAGGCTGCGGCTGACGCTGTCGGTGCCGAGCACTCCGACTACCGTGCCAATCCCCTGGGAGGCGATTGCATCCGCCGTGATCTCCGGGCAACGCGTGCCGCAGCCGCCTTCACCGCCGCCACCAATGATGTGTGCATGCTGATCCATGAATGCGGGCACGGCCGTCAACTCGTCGGCCTCGATCAGTTCCACCGGCCATTCAGCGGGGATTGGCAGCTCGCGGCCAAGGGCTGCGATGCGCCCGTCTGCAATCAGAATATCGGTTTCGTCACGCGGTTCCGGCGCGAATATTCTGGCCACTCGCAACAAGCTAATCAATGCTGTATTCCTATGCTATGAAGGTGTGCTTCCAGTTACACTTCGATGATGGGCGTACCACTCGAGCTCCATTGCCTGAGCTGCTCGATGACGGCATCGACATCATCCACCAGCAGAATCAACAAATCGCTCGGGTCGGCTTCTTCCAGCGCGCGCGCCACCGCCTCTTGTTCGTCCAGCACGAGCTCGACGCGGCAGGCGCCATCGGCCAGCGCACCGGTTCGCAGCAGTTCCGCCGCCTCTGCAAACTCGCGCCCGCGCGGCTGCGTCTCGCAGATGAACAGCAGGTCGTGCATGCGCGCGAGCTGGCCGCCGAGCGCTTGAATATCCTCATCGCGGCGATTGCCGGCTGCGCTGGCCACCCCTATGCGGCGCTTGGCCGCCAGGCTGCGCACCAGCTCGTCCAGCGCTTTCAATGCCGGCACGTTGTGGCCGTCGTCGAGCAATACGCGCACACCGTCGACCTCGATGAGGTTGGTGCGACCGCGATTCTGGCCGAGCGTGGGGTGGAAAGTCTGCAAGCCCATCTGGATATCAGCCAGCGTCAGGCCAAGCGCGTGGGCTGCGGCCGCCGCCGCCAGCGCGTTGGCGACATTGAAGCGGGCGTGACCGCCAAAGCTCAGCGGCACATCGGCCACTGCAATGACTTCGGCTTTTATTTGACCATGGCGCATGACGATGTTGCCGTCATGCAGCGTAAACGCAACCCCTTGTTTGCGCACATGTTCGCGCACCACCGGTGAGTCGGGCTCCAGGCTGAAGAGAACCACGGGGCCGCGGGCCCATTGCCGGCCTTCGTACACGCGTGGATCATCGGCATTGAGCACGGCCGTGCCGCCCTCGCGCACGGCGTCGATTATCACGGTTTTGCACCGCGCCATCTCGTCGAGCGTATAAATGTCGTGCTCGCCCAAATGATCGCTGGCAATATTGAGCAGCACGCCGACTTCGCATTCATCGAAACCCAGGCCACGGCGCATGATGCCGCCGCGCGCGGCTTCCAGGACGGCATGTTCCACCGTCGGCTCGCGCAACACCGTCGCGGCCGCCTGTGGGCCGCTGTAGTCGCCGCGCATGATGACATGATTGTCGATCTCGATCGCTCCCGTGCAGGCCATGCCCACCTTGCGCCCGGCCTGGCGCAGCAGGTGAGCGATCAGGCGCACGGTGGTCGTCTTGCCGTTGGTGCCGGATACGGCGGTAATCGGAATGCGCCCATTGGCTTCGGCAGCGGGAAACAACATATCGATGACGTGGCGTCCGACGGCGCGCGCCGGGCCGTGCGTGGGCGCCAGGTGCATGCGAAAACCCGGCCCCGCATTGACTTCGACCACCGCCGCGGATTGCCCCTCCAGCGGCTTTGTCAGCGTCTCAGCCAACAGATCGATGCCGATGATGTCGAGCCCGATCAGCCGTGCGATGCGCTCGGCCATGTAGCGGACTTCGGGATGCACGCCGTCGGTGACATCCGTGGCGGTGCCGCCGGTGCTCAGATTGGCAGCAGATTTCAGCCAGACGATTTGGCCGGCGGGGACAACGCTTTGCAGGGTGAGCCCCTGCTGGCAAATCAACCGTTGTGAATGCGCATCGAGATCAATCCGCGTCAGCAGATTTTCATGGCCAATGCCGCGCCGCGGGTCCTGATTTTCCTTGTCGACCAAGGCCTGCAACGTGGCGCGGCCGTCGCCGATCACATGCGCCGGCTGGCGCCGGGCCGCGGCGACCAACTGGCCATTGATCACCAGCAGACGATGATCGTCACCCTTGATGTATTGCTCGACGATGATTGAATCGTGGCATTGGCAAGCGGCCGCATAAGCCGCGCGCAGCGCCGCGGCATTGCCGATATCGGCGCTCACCCCGCGGCCGTGATTGCCCACCAGCGGCTTGACGACCACGGGGTAGCCCATGGCTTCGGCGGCGGCAAGCGCTGCGGGCAGCGAATCGCACACAACGCCGTCGGGCACCGGAATGCCGGCCTCGCCGAGCACCTGCTTGGTCCAGTTCTTGTCGTCGGCAATGCCGTAGCCGATCAACTGGGTGCGCCAGGTCACCGTGGCCTGGATGCGTTGCTGCAAATAACCGTGTCCCAGCTGCACATAGCTGCTGTCTTCATCCAAGCGCATGACGGGAATATCCCGGCGCTTGGCCGCCGCGACAATGGCGGCGGTCGAAGGACCGAGCATGTGCGCATCGCGAACCTCCTTGAGCTGCGCGACAATCGCCTCCAGATCGATCGCGTCGCCGCTGAACAGACAGGTCACCATCGCAACCGCTGCGGTGCCTGCGGCCAGGCCGCAGGCCTCGTCGCGATAGCGGTAGACGACGTTGTAAATGCCGGTTTCGTAGGAGTCAACCGTCTTGCCATAGCCGACCGAAAAACCGATCAGGTTCTGCAGCTCCAGCGCCACGTGTTCGACAATATGGCCGGCCCAGGTGCCGCGCCGCAGCCGTTGCAGGAATCCGCCCGGCTGGCCCACCGAGCAACGGTGTTGCTCGATGGTAGGCATGAGTTGCTGCAGCCGCTCTGCCATGCCGGGCACGGTATCGCTCGGGCGCTGCTCGAGAGCGCCGATGTCCAGGCGCATCAGGATCGCTGGATAGCGGCTGTAGTAGTTGGGTCCGCGCAGGGCACGATGCTCGAGGATGTTCATGCTGTCCGCCCGAGGCCCATTTTCGTCTGCAGTTCATCCGGCACGAGATAGCGGCGCTGGTCGATATCATAACCATGGCCACTGATGAGCGCGTGCATGGTCATGTTCTCGATCGCCACCGCGTTGCCGGCCGACAACTCGGCGATGTTCGAGCGCACCAGGCCGCGGCTGTCGAGCAGAATGACATGTTCCGGGCCCACCGCCTCGAGCACGCGATTGGGATGGACGATAACCGCCGTGTTCTCGTCGAGCCCCACCCCCAGGTCCTGCGGATTGGTGGCACCCGCTGCCATCAGGCGCGTGAAGCGCCCGCGTGCCAGAAAATGCGTATCAATGATCAAGCCCCCGACGAAGCCAAGTCCCGAGCTCATGTTCACGGCACCTTTATGCAAGGCGTTCGCCGCGTCGCCGTTGTAAATCATGGTGGTGGCCAACACCATGGCACCGGCGCTGGTGCCCGCGACCACGGCACCCGCCATGAAACGCGCCTGGATGGCCTGGAGCAGGCGGGAGCCGCCGAGCAAATTGGTCAATCGCAGCTGATCACCGCCGGTAAAGAAAATCACGCTGCTCGCGGCCACCGCGGACAGGCTCTGCGCATCCTCGGCGTCACCCCGCGCGCGCATGGCCAGCAAATGCACGCGCTCCGCCCCCAGCTGCGCAAACACTTGCTCGTAGGTCGGCAACACCTCGTTTGGAATGCTGCTGGCGGCAGCAATGACGGTTATTTCCTTTTTTTGCTCGGGCGCCAGCGCAACAACCGCCGACAACACGTCCGAGGCGCAGGTCTTGTCCTCGGCGCCACCGATGGCGACCAGACAGCCGCGGGAATCAACAGAACTCAAGACCATGGTTTTGCTCGTCGCGCCGATAACCATCCACTATCGTACGGCCTGTCGCACAGCTTCCAGGGCAGCCGCTTCAGAGCTACGGATAATGCGCAAAAACAGCCGACAGCCCGTCTCGATAGTATATGAGCTTAAGCCAAAAAAAGCTGCGCCGCGGATGACTCAAGGCGAGGCGGCGCTTGCCAATACGCTTTCGGAAGCGGCGCAGAATAATTCGGCGCTGGGCATGGCCACTGCTGCACCTTGGATTGCCTGCTGTCCGGACACGCCCTGCGATGCAGACGAAAACCGCCCAAGGCCGGTAGAATGGAGTGGCGACCCATACGACATTTCGGCTGCACGCCACTTCATCCGCCACAACCGTTAAGGAGCATGCATTGTTGCACGGCTGCTTTCTCGATACCGGAACCCTGGGCGAGGGCATTGACTGGTCGCCACTGCGTGAGTTGCCGCTGCGCTGGCAGTGGCATCACAACACCGCTGCCGCGGAGGTCGCCGCGCGCATCGGCCGCGCTGCCGTCGTGATCACCAACAAGGTCGTGCTCGATGCGGCCACGATTGCCGCGGCGCCGAACCTGCGTTTGATCTGCATCGCCGCCACCGGCACCAACAACGTGGATCTGGCGGCCGCGGCCGAGCACGGCATCACGGTGAGCAACGTGCGCGACTACGCCACACCAGCAGTGGCGCAATATGTCATGGCCATGATCCTCGCCCATGCCACGCGCTGGCAGGCTTACGCCCGCGACACCGCCGCCGGCGCCTGGACGCGCAGCCCGTTCTTCTGCCGCCTGGATCATCCAATCGAGGAACTGGCCGAAGCCACGCTCGGCATCATTGGCTACGGCGCCCTGGGCCAGGCTGTGGCGCGGCTGGCGCGCGCCTTCGACATGCGCGTGCTGGTAGCCGAGCGCGCCGGCAGCGCCAGCCTGCGTGCCGGCAGGACACCGCTGGAGCAGGTGCTCGCAGAGGCCGATTTCGTCAGCCTGCACTGCCCGCTGACCGAAGCCACGCACCACTTGCTTGATGCCGAGGCTCTGCGCCGCATGAAATCCAGCGCCTATTTGATCAATACCGCCCGCGGCCCGATCGTCAATGAGCAGGCGCTGGCCGCGGCCCTGCGCACTGGCGCCATTGCCGGCGCCGCGCTCGATGTGCTGACCAGCGAACCGCCGCCGGCGGATCATCCCTTGTTGGCGCCGGACATCCCCGGCCTGAGCATCACACCGCATTGCTCCTGGGCCAGCCGCAGTGCGCGCCAGCGGGCCCTCGCTGGTGTGGCGGCCAATATCCGCGCCTTCATCGACGCTACGCCAGCAAACCAAGTGAATTGAGCGCCGCCAGCTGCCTGCTGGCAAGCGCTCAGGCCAAGGCCCAGACCAGCAGCCGATTGTTGGCCGGCATCGCCCAATCGTGGCACAGGTCGAAGCCATTGTCCGCGGCCAGCTCATGCACGGCCTGCAGCGAGCGCAGGCCCATGGCCGGATCGCGGCTGCGCAGCAGCTGATCGAACTCCAGGTTGCTCGGTGCGGTCACTTGTCGGGCATCGAAAAACGGCCCGTACAGGCACAGTAGGCCGCCCGGCGCCAGCACGCGCGCGCTGCCGGCAACCATTGCCGCAACGGCCGGCCAGGCCATGATATGGGCCACGTTGGCGGCATAGACCGCCGCGAACGGCCCCTCGGGCCAGGCACCAGTGACATCCAGCGCCACGGGCGCCGGCAGTCGTGGTTGCGCCGCCAGCGCCTGCGTGAGTTCGGCCATGCGCGCCGGATGCTCGGTCGCCTGCCAATGCACCTGCGCCAGGCAGGCCAGCGCGTGGCGGGCATGGGCGCCATTGCCGGCGCCGATCTCCAGCACGTGGTCTGCCCGGTGCAGCAATGGCGCTAGGCGCGCAAAAATCGGCTGCTTGTTGCGCTCGGCGGGAGCGGTGGCATTGATGCGGTTCATGCTGTCCTGGACCCTCGGTTGCCATTTATCTGCCGTGGCCGGATCATGTGGCACTGTTTCCTGTCCTGCAAAATCAAACCATGTGCCGCCCTCTGAAGCTGATCCAGATCACCGATATGCATCTGCGTGGCGAGGCCGATGCGATCGTGCATGGCTGGCACGTCAACCGCGCCTGGCGGCGCATCCGCGATGATGCCATACAACGCCATGCCGACGCCGCTCTGTGGGTGCTCACCGGTGATCTGGTGGAAGATGAAAGCGTCCGCGGTTACGCGCGCCTGGACGCGGATCTGGCGGCATTGCCGGCGCCGATACTGGCATTGGCCGGCAATCACGATGACCCGGCCGCCATGCAGAAGCATTTGCGCCATGCCCGCGTGCATGCCGATTACCACCTCGGCGGCTGGCACTTGTACGCGCTCAACAGCCATGTTGCGGGCACGGATGGCGGCTGCCTCGACACAGGCCAGCTTGAGTGGCTGCAGCAGGCGCTGACGCGCCGGCCCGAGCCCAGCGTGCTGTTTCTGCATCATCCGCCCGTGGCGCTCGCCAGCCGCTGGCTGGATGCAATCAGTCTGCAGAATGGTGCCGCCTTCCGCCAACTGGTGCAGAGCCAGCCACAAATCGCCGCGGTGATCTGCGGCCACGCGCACCAGGCTTTCGCCACGCACATCGGCAGCGCCCACTGTTGGGGCACGCCTGCAACCATGCGCCAGTTCAAGCCGCGCGCAACCGAGTTTGCGCTGGACACGGTTGCGCCCGGCTATCGCGTGATTCATTTGTACCCGAACGGACGCATACGCAGCCATGTTCAGCGGCTCACGCCAGCCTGTGAGTAAACTTGTGGACAAATATGCAGGCAGCCAGTTGGCGCGATTACAAGTAGGCGCGAGCGCCATCAGCATACGCCGGAAAAATGGCCATGGCTTGCATCACAAGGCGTTACCGCTGGTGGCCAGCGGGTCGCATGAGCAATACCAGATGTCTCGTGGTGCGACAAGCGCGACGACTTGTGCTCTGTACCCGGCAAATTGCAGGTAATTGTTCAGCATTGGCTGCTAACCGATTGAACAATTTGCCAAAAGCCAAGTCTTGCACAGATCCTGTGGATAACTCTGTGGAAAGGCGCTGAGGAATTGCCCCTACGCCTAGTGCAATCAGGCTTTGGCGCAAACCGGTGAAATTATAACCAAGAGATAATGCACAAACAAAAACAATAGGTTACAATTTTTATTCAATTCCGTTTCAGTAACTGTCCGGGTCTTCCCGCAATCTCTGGCCGCATGGCGGCGCGTTGTGCATAACAGCAAGCACGAGGCTAAACTAACGCACCATGGAGTATCCCAATATTCTGGTCCTGGCCGGCCATGAACCCAGCGGCGGAGCCGGGTTGCAGGCAGACATCGAAGCCATCGCGGCCCAGGATGCGCATGCCGCCACCGTCGCCACGATGCTGGTTTGCCATGACACCCACAGCCTGTACGATGTGTCGCCAGTGGCCGACGGTTTCTTTCAAGCCTGCATTGAACGCCTGCTGGCGGACATGCGCTTTGCCGCCATCAAGATTGGCGCTGTCGCCAATGGCGCGCAGATCCGCATCATCCATCAGGCGCTGGCGCAGCTGGCCGACGTGCCGCTGGTGATCGACCCGGTGCTCAACGCCAACGACGGCGGCCGCCTCGGCGATGATCCGATCGCACAGGCGCTGGTCGCGGAGTTGTTCGACCAGGCCACGGTAATCACGCCCAATGCCGCCGAGGCACGCTTGTTATGCGACGGCGAGACCGATCTCGCCGCCTGTGGCGAACGCTTGGCACAAAGTGCCGGCCATGTGTTGATCACCGGCGGCGACGAGCCGGGCGACAATGTCACCAATACGCTCTACAGCCGCAACGACAGCCCGCGCACTTGGCGCTGGCCGCGCCTAGAGGGCCGCTATCTGGGCGCCGGCTGCACCCTGGCCTCGACCCTGGCGGCGCGGCTGGCGCACGGCGACAGCCCGGCCGCTGCCATCGCTGGTGCCCAGCAGGTCACCTGGGATGCATTGGCCGCCGGCATGGCAGTTGGTACTGGCCAGCCCATCCCGCGGCGCATACGCGTGCAGGCAAAGGCGCAGCCATGAGCACTGATTCGTAATTGAACATTCGCGCCGCGCCGGCAGGCATGGCGCGCTTTGACTTCCATGCCTGCCCGTTGCGGGCGGCCTCAAGGAGATTTCACATGCCCAGACAAACATCCTCTTCCACACAATCCTTTGCCGCCGCCAACCGTGTCATTCCCGGCGGCGTCAATTCTCCCGTGCGTGCCTTTGCCGCAGTCGGCGGCACGCCGCTGTTCATCGAGCACGCCAAGGGCGCCCATGTCTACGACCTCGACGGCAACGAATACATTGATTACGTCGGCTCCTATGGCCCCATGATTCTTGGCCACGCCAACCAGCGCGTGGTCGAAGCAGTGCAGCAACAGGCCGCCAAGGGACTTTCCTACGGCGCGCCGACGCTGCTGGAGACCGAGCTGGCGGAGCTGATATGCGGCATGATCGAGTCGCTCGAATGCGTGCGCATGGTCAATTCCGGCACCGAAGCGGCGATGACGGCCCTGCGCCTCGCGCGTGGCCATACCGGGCGCAGCAAGGTGCTGAAATTCGCCGGCTGCTATCACGGCCACGTCGACGCATTGCTGGTGGAGGCCGGCTCGGGCGCGCTCACGCTTGGCATTCCCGGCTCGCCCGGCGTACCGGTCGGCGTCACCGAAGACACGCTGGTCGCGCACTATAATGATCTCGACTCCGTGGCTCAGGCATTCGCGCAATATGGCGACGACATCGCCTGCATCATCGTTGAGCCGGTGGCCGGCAACATGAACTGCGTGCCGCCGGTGGCGGGGTTTCTCGAGGGTCTGCGCGAGCTGTGCGACGCGCACGGCGCGCTGCTGATTTTCGACGAAGTCATGACCGGCTTTCGCGTCGGCCCGACCGGCGCCCAGGGCGCATTCGCCATCCGCCCGGACCTGACCATGCTGGGCAAGGTCGTCGGTGGTGGCCTGCCGGTGGCCGCGGTGGGCGGCCCGAGCGCGCTCATGCACACGCTGGCGCCGATCGGCTCCGTGTACCAGGCCGGCACTCTGTCCGGCAATCCGCTCGGCATGGCCGCCGGCATCGCCACGCTGAAGCAGTTGCAGCATGGCGATTTCTATCGCCATATCGAGGAGCATCTCGGGCACTTGCTCGACGGCCTGGAGGCGCGCGCCAAGGCCCATGGCATTCCATTCACGACCCAGCGCGCGGGCGCCATGTTCGGCCTGTTCTTCACCGAGCAGGACACGCCGCTGACCCGCTTCGCTGACGTCGCGGCCTGCGATACCGAGCGCTTCGCGCGCTTCTTCCATGCCATGCTGGCGCAGGGTGTGTATCTCGCGCCATCGGCATTCGAGGCCGGCTTCATTTCGGCGGCGCACACCACGCCGGTGATCGAGCAGACGCTGGCGGCGGCGGACACGGCGTTCGCCCAGATCGCAGCTTGAGTGCCACGCGGCGCGCCCGGCATACGCTTTCACGCGCCGCAATGCTAGAGTTGGCGCCGGACATGGCCGCGTGCGCACGGCCCGGCCCATCTGCGCTGCCTGCATCCAGGCTGCAAGATCCTGAAGATTCCATCTTTGCAAACGATTTCCATCATGCCTTCCAAATCACCTTTCAAGACGCAAAAGCTGCAAAAACCCGGCTTCTTCACCCGCATGCGGGCGAGCCTGAACAAGGGTGATTCGTGGCTGACCTACGACCTGCGCAACCTGCTGCCCGGCGAAAAACTCGATCAGGATGCGCTCGACGAACTCGAAACCCAGCTGCTCCTGGCCGACGTCGGCGTGGCGGCCACGGCCCAGGTCATGGAGCGGTTGCAAATCCTGTTCGACGGCGGCCGCCTGAGCAAACCCAAGGACCTCGGCAAGGCCCTGCACGAACACCTGGGCGCCATTCTCGAGCCGGTGGAAGCGCCGCTGGAAATCGCGGACGACATCCGCCCGTTCGTGATTCTCATGACCGGCGTCAACGGGGTCGGCAAGACCACCACCATCGGCAAGCTGGCACACAAATTCCAGGCCAGCGGCCTGTCGGTCATGCTCGCCGCCGGCGACACGTTCCGCGCCGCCGCGGTCGAGCAGCTGCAGGGCTGGGGCGAACGCAACAACGTGCCGGTGGTCGCCCAGGGCACGGGCGCGGATGCGGCTTCAGTGGTGTTCGATGCCTATGCCAAGGCCAAGGCGCGCGGCATCGACGTGCTCATCGCCGACACCGCCGGGCGCCTGCACACACAGGGCCACTTGATGGATGAGCTGCGCAAGATCAAGCGCGTGCTGGGCAAGCAGGACGAGAGCGCACCGCATGAAACCATGCTCGTGGTCGATGCCACCAACGGCGGCAATGCGCTGCAGCAGGCCATGGCCTTCAACGAGGCCATCGAGCTGAGCGGCATTACCGTAACCAAGCTCGACGGCTCGGCCGCCGGCGGCGTGACGTTCGCCATCGCCAAGCAACTCGGCATTCCGATCCGCTTCATCGGCGTCGGCGAGTCGGTGGATGATCTCGGCGTATTCGAGGCCGATGCCTTCGTGGATGCCCTGTTCAAGAACTGATGAACGATATCGTCGCCTTTCATGATGTCGTCAAGCGCTATGCCGGCAGCCAGCCGGCCCTGGACGGCGTGTCACTGCGACTCGCGCGCGGCGAAATGGCCTTTCTGACCGGCCATTCCGGAGCCGGCAAGTCCACTCTGATCAAGCTCATCGGCCTGCTCGAGCGTCCCACCCGCGGGCGCGTCATCATCAACGGCATCGACCTGGCACGCATCCGCCGGCGCCAGGTGCCGCGCTACCGGCAGCGGCTCGGGCTGATCTTCCAGAACGACCAACTGCTGTTCGATCGCACCGTGTTCGACAACGTGGCGCTGCCACTGGTCATTCGCGGCCTGGCACATCGCGACATCAGCCGCCGGGTGCGCGCCGCTCTGGACACGGTTGGCCTGCTCAGCCACGAACGCAAGCTGCCGATCACCCTGTCGGGCGGCGAACAGCAGCGCGTCGGCATTGCCCGTGCCGTGGTCAACCGCCCGCACCTGATCCTGGCCGACGAGCCGACCGGCAATCTCGACCCCGATCTGGCCGCCGACATCATGCGCCTGTTCATGCGCCTCAATGAAACCGGCACCAGCATTCTCATCGCCACACACGCGCTGGCCTTGATCCGCAACCTCGGCCATCGCCAGATCACACTCGATCACGGCCATGTCACCGCCCCTTCGCCAGCACCCTACGCATGAAGCAACGTCTGTCCACGCGCCTGGCCAATCACCGCCACAGCAGCCGCTTGCAGACGGCGCTGGAAGGCTGGGCCGCCGCGCACCTGCGCTGTCTGGTCGAGGCGCTCGGGCGCATGCACCGGCGCTGGCTGGCGAGCCTGCTGACGGTGCTGGTGATCGGCATCACCCTGGCGCTGCCGGCGGGGTTGTACGTGATGATGAAAAACCTCGAGGGCCTGACCTACAGCTGGAAGAGCAGCGTGCAGATATCGGTTTATCTGCAACGGGCGGTCGATGATTACAGCGGCCGGGATCTGGCGCAGCAGATCGGCGCTCATGAGCATGTCGAGGCAGTGGAGTACATTTCGCCACAGGAGGGCTTGGCGGCGTTCAAGCAGACTTCGGACTTCGGTGACGCGCTGGCAGCCCTGCCGGGCAACCCGCTGCCACCGGTGATTGCCGTCACCCCTGATCCGAACCTGCCGCGTGCCACGATCTCCAGCCTGCTGGAGGAGTTGCGCGCGTACTCCAGCGTTGAGCAGGCGGAACTCGACCAGGCCTGGTTGCAGCGCCTGCACGCCATCCTGGCACTGTTGCACCGCGCCGCCTGGGTGATCGGCCTGTTGCTGGCGGGCGCGGTGATTTTCATTGTCGGCAACACCATCCGCCTGGACATCGAAAATCGGCGCGAGGAAATCGAAGTGATGAAGCGCATCGGCGCCAGTGACGCCTTCATCCGCCGGCCGTTTCTCTACAGCGGCGCCTGGTATGGTTTCAGCGGAGCACTGACCGCCCTGATTCTGCTGGGAATCTGCTTCCTGGCCCTGGCCGGGCCGCTGGGTGATCTCACCCATTCATACGGTGATGCCTTTCAGCTGCGCGGACTCGGCTGGGCGGGCAGCTTCAAGCTTATCGTGATCGGCGTTGCGCTGGGTTGGGGCGGCTGCGCGATAACGGTCAGCAGGCGTCTGCAGCACATCGAACCTGGTTAACCGGATGCACGCTCGAACCGGGCCGGCAGGTACGGTTTTTGCCGACATGCCCGGAACACGGGGCCGAGACGGCGGTCAAACCAGACAGTTACCGCTTTTCAACCAATCAAGATACTGAATCTGTTATAATATGCATATTATTGCAAGGGTTCAAGGAGGCTCTGCACGATGACGAAAACCACTGCACTCGCCACGCAAAAAATGCAACTGCCAACACTCGCCTCGGGCAGTATCGAAGCCTACCTGCAAACGGTTGCGGGTATTCCGGTACTGGACGTGGACGAGGAGCAGTCATTGGCGCGGCGCCTGCGCGACGAGCAGGACATCGAGGCAGCACAGAAGCTGATTCTGTCCAATCTGCGCTTCGTGGTCCACGTGGCCCGCGGTTACTCCGGCTACGGCCTGCCGCTGGCTGATCTGGTACAGGAGGGCAACATCGGCCTCATGAAGGCCGTGAAGCGCTTCGACCCCGATGTCGGGGTGCGCTTGATTTCCTTTGCCGTGCACTGGATCCGGGCCGAAATCCACGAATATGTGCTGCGCAACTGGCGCATCGTCAAGGTCGCCACGACCAAGGCGCAGCGCAAGTTGTTCTTCAACCTGCGCAGCTCGAAAAAGCGCATGGGCTGGATGAACAACAAGGAAGTCAACGCCATCGCCCACGATCTCGGCGTCAAACCGGAGACGGTGCTGCAAATGGAGCGGCGCCTGTCGGGTTCCGACACCGCATTCAATGCGATGACGGCGGATGGCGAAAGCAATTATGCGCCGGAGGATTATCTCTCTACGAGCGATAATTACGACCCGGCTGCCAATGTCGAAAACGACGACTGGTCCGATTACCAGCACAGCAACCTGAGCCGGGCCATGACCACGCTGGACGATCGCAGCCGCGATATTCTCGAAAGCCGCTGGCTGCGGGAAGACGGCAAGATCGGCCTGCAGGTGCTGGGCGACAAGTACGGCATCTCGGCCGAGCGCATTCGCCAGCTGGAGAGCGCAGCCATCAAGAAGCTGCGCACGGCAATGGCGCCAGCCTGATTTACACTACTTCGCACTCGTAATGCGTCAGCCGCCATGGCCGCAGGTCATGGCGGCTTCTTGTTTGGCAACGGCTTCGTTGCCTGCCGGATTGCCACCGTCATCGGGGCAACATGCACACATGCAGGACAGGTCTGCGGCATGCCCTGCATGATGAACGCCCGCCCTGCCCTGCGACGCATGCAGCTGCAATCATGAAACAGCCTGCGTACAGGCTGCACCTGTGCCCCGGCCGCGCCAACACACGATTCGTCAATGGCAGACAACAACACTCAAGAACAACCGCAAACCGGCAAATCCAGACGACAGCTGCGGGTTTGGCTGATGACAGGCCTGTTGCTGCTGTTCATCGGCACCGGCGCCCTGTACGGCCTGTACTGGTTTCTGATCGCCCGTTTTCACGTAAGTACGGACGATGCCTATGTGCACGGCAATCAGATGGCGCTGATGGCGCAGGTGGGCGGCACCGTGATTGCGGTCAACGCGGACAATACCGACCGGGTTCGCCAGGGACAGGAACTGGTGCTGCTGGATCCATCCGATGCCCGAATAGCGCTCGATCAGGCCAAGGCAAAACTGGCGCAAACGGTGCGCGCCATCCATCAACTGCACCTGCAATACGCCGAGCAGCAGGCGGTCATTGCCGCACAGCGGGCGCAGCTGGCGCAAAGCCGCAGCGACTATGAGCGCAGCAAGAGCCTCAACGCCCGCAATGCCATCTCGGAAGAGCAGTTTCAGCACGCCCGCACTGCCTGGCACATGGCGCAGGCGCAACTGCAACAGGCAGAACACGGTCTTGCATCTCTGCAGGTGCAAATCGGCGTCACTGACCTGCGCCACCACCCGGACGTAAAGCAGGCCGTTGCCGCCCTGCGCGCGGCCTGGCTCGATCACGAGCGCACCACCGTGGTCGCGCCGATGAGCGGCTATATTGCCAAGCGCAGCGTCCAGCCCGGGCAGCAGATCAGGCCCGGCGAGCCGCTGATGGCGGTGGTGCCGCTCGCGCATGTCTGGGTGCAGGCCAATTTCAAGGAAACCGAACTGGGGCGCATGCGCATCGGCCAGCCGGCAACGATTACTGCCGACTTTTACGGCGACAGCGTTACTTATCACGGCACCGTGGTGGGCATCAGTCCTGGCACCGGCAGCGTATTCGAACTGCTGCCGCCGCAGAATGCCACCGGCAACTGGATCAAGGTGGTGCAGCGGGTGCCGGTGCGCATTGCCATCGATCAGGACCAACTGCAGGAGCATCCCCTGCGTCTGGGCCTGTCACTGCAGGTCAGCGTGGACGTGCACGATACCGACGGCGAGGTGCTGACACAGCAGGCCGTAAGCGGGCCACTTTATCGCACGGCAGTCTATGAGCGGCAGCTGGACGGGCTGCAGGCATTGATCATGCGCATCATCGAAGACAATGGCGGCAACATCGGTCCCGCCGCGACGGAGATCGATGCCTGATGGCCATTGGCGCGCCAGCGGCGTATCCACCACTGCCCCTGGCGCAGCGCGCCATCGTGACCACGGCGCTGGCACTGGCCGTGTTCATGAACGTGCTCGACATCTCCATCGCCAATGTCTCCATCCCCACCATTGCCGGCTCGCTCGGTGTCAGCGCCGACCAAGGCACCTGGGTCATCACCTCGTTCGCGGTGGCCAATGCCATTGCCGTGCCCATTTCCGGCTGGCTGGCACGTCAAGTGGGCGAAGTGCGGCTGTTCGTCATCTGCACACTGTTGTTCACCCTGTTTTCGTGGCTGTGCGGCTTCTCCTTCAGCATGCCCATGCTGCTGACGTTTCGCGTGCTGCAGGGCGCGGCCGCCGGGCCCATGATCCCGATCTCGCAGAGTCTGCTGCTGGCCAACTATCCGCCCGAGAAGCGCGGCCTGGCAAACGGCATTTACGGCATGACCGCGGTGGTCGGGCCGGTGGCCGGGCCGATCCTGGGCGGCTGGATCACAGAGAACATCAGCTGGCCGTGGATTTTCTACATCAACGTGCCGTTCGGCCTGCTGGCAGCGCTGGTGGTGTGGCTGCTGCTGCGCGAGCGGGAAACCGCGATCGAGCGCCAGCGCATCGATGGCATCGGCCTGGGCCTGCTCGTCATTGGCGTGGCCAGCCTGCAAATCATGCTCGATCAGGGCAACAGCAAGGGCTGGTTTCAATCCGACTACATCGTGGTGCTGGCCTTGACTGCGCTGGTCATGCTCAGCTTTTTTGTGGTCTGGGAGCTCACCGACGAGCGCCCGATCGTCGATTTGAGCCTGTTCCGGGTGCGCAACTTCGCCATTGCCACCATTGCCATGACATTTGGCTACATGACTTTTTTCAGCGCCATCGTCATTTTTCCATTATGGCTGCAAACGCAAATGGGCTACACGGCGGAAATGGCCGGCTTCGCCACCGCGGCCTTCGGCATCCTCGGCTTTTTCTTCGCACCCATCGTCGGCGGCCTGTCCGATCGCTTCGATCCGCGCCTGATCGTGACCGTCGGTT
>DATGUT010000172.1:0-13012 GCA_035301185.1 Salinisphaeraceae bacterium | reverse complement strand
TCTTGACTTCCGCGTCGCTCGCCGCAGGCGATACCTCGAGCACCGCATACGCCTGTTCGAGGCCAGCCTCGCCTGCCGCTTGTCCGCCCAACGCGTCGCTGCCCTGTCTTTGGCGCTGGTCTTGGCCGAAGCCGAGCATGGCCTCGATCTGGCGCAGATCGGCCTCCGCCAGGCCCAGGCCACGCGCCACGCGCAGCAGCAGCTCATGCTCGGCTCGGTGGACCGCACCATCGGCGGCAATGGCCGCCACCTGCACTTGCAGGAACATTTGCACTAGAGCGCGTTGGCCGCGGCAGAGCTGGGCCACCTTGGCCACTTCCGCATCGAGGTCGAAATCGGTCTGTTTGCCGCGACGAAAGGCTGCCTGCGCCTGGGCCCGCTGCTCGTCATCGAGGCGCAGCCGCTGGAACATTTGTTCGGCGACCGCGATTTCGTTTGCGGACACTTGGCCGTCGGCCTTGCAGACTGCGCCCATGACGGCAAAGGTTGCGGTAAGATATTGAGCCCGGATTTCGCCGAGGCGGCCCTTGCGCAGGCCGAACACGAGCATTTGCGCAGCCCAAACGCCGAGCACTATGCCCAGCAGCAGGCCGGGCCAGCCCAGCGTCAGGAAGCCGAGCACCGCTCCAATGATGGCGCCGATCAACATGATCCAACGGCTAGCGCGCAGCAGTACGGCAGCGGTTGCCTGCCGGCATTATGCCGTTTCATCCAGTCCGATGTTGTTTTTCTCGAACACGCGCTCCGCCCGATAGGATGAGCGCACCAGCGGCCCTGAGGCCACTTCCAGGAAGCCGCGCTGCAGGCCCCATTGCCGGTATTTGGAGAAGTCCGCCGGCGGCACGTAGCGCTCGATCGGCAAATGATTCACGGTCGGACGCAAATACTGGCCCAGGGTGACGATGTCCACGCCGGCAGCGCGGATGTCATCCAGCGTCTGCGCGATTTCGTCCTCGGTTTCGCCGAGGCCGAGCATGAGGCTGGTCTTGGTCAGCACATCGGGACGATGCTTCTTGGCATGCGCCAGGACATCCAACGTCTGCGCATAACCGGCACGTGGATCGCGCACCACATGCGTCAGGCGCTCGACGGTTTCCACATTCTGTGCAAACACCGCCAGCGGCGAGTCGACCACGATTTCCACATGCGCGTGCACGCCGCGAAAATCCGGAGTCAGAGCCTCGACCTTGATCTCCGGGCAGCGACGCTTGATGGCGCGCACGCAGTCGGCGTAGTGCTGGGCGCCACCATCCGCCAGGTCGTCGCGATCGACCGAGGTGATGACGATGTATTTCAGGCCCATGATCTCGGCCGAGTCGGCACAGTGCTCGGGCTCGTCGTGATCCAGCCAGCCGTGCGGATTGCCGGTATCCACGGCACAGAACTTGCAGGCGCGGGTGCAGGTGTCGCCCATGATCATGATGGTGGCGGTGCCATGGCTCCAGCACTCGCCGATGTTCGGGCACATGGATTCCTCGCACACGGTGGCGAGCCGGTTGGCGCGCACGTTTTTCTTCACGGCCTGATATTTGTCGCCGGTCGGCAGGCGCGCGCGCAGCCAGTTCGGCTTGCGCCCGATGGGTACGGCGCTGTGCTTCTTGCTGATCTTCATGCCGTTCTTGATCGCCCGGGTACCGTTGGGTTTGACGATCTTGCTGCCGGTGACGACTGGAATACCTTTGAAATTGCTGCTCATCGTGGTGACCACCAACCATTTTGCCAAGCTGCATGATAACAGCCCGCTGGTGCACAGTTCATGTCCCATGGCCTGCATCTACGACCGTCTGTGCGCTGCCCGGATGGCGGCAGCTCAAGCATCCGTGCGCTCAGCCTGCTGTCGCGCCTCGAAGGCCGCCCTGTAGGCTTGCGGCACGCGTACCCGCAATGCACGCGGCAGGATGCGCACCAGCGCCGGTGTGTGGGTCAGCACCTCACCATCGGTGTTGATGGCATGTGGTCGGGCGGTGATGACGCGAATATGGGTGCCCTGCAAGAGTTCGCCGCCGCGGATGGAAGAGTCCGGCCCGCGCAGCAAGGTCGGCAGCAGGCGCAGCATCTCTGCCGGCGTTTGCGGCTCGAGGCTGAACAAGTCCAGCCTGCCATCGTCGAGAGAGGCGTTGCTGGCGACAGACAGACCGCCGCCGAAATAACGACCATTGCCGATGGCCAACTGGATTGTGTGCAAATCCCGGCGCACGCCATCGCACACGACACGCACCCTGAACGCTCGCGTATCGCGAAAGGCGGCATAGGCATTGTGCACATAACTGAGCGCGCCGAAGCGACGCTTGGCCTCCGCCGAGCGGTAGCTGCGCGCGCGTACGGCCAGGCCAATGCTGGCGACATTGAGAAAATAGGCGTCGTTGACCCGGCCTACGTCCACGCGATGATCCACGCCTTGCGCCACGACGCGGCAGGCTGCGGCCGGATCATCTGGATAACCGAGAGTGCGGGCGAAATCATTGGCGGTGCCCAGCGGCAGCACGCCAAGCGTCAGCTTGTTGCGCAGAATCGCATCAAGCGCAAAATTGAGTGAACCGTCGCCGCCGCCCACGACGACGCAATCGATGTGTGCCGCATGACGCTCGATCAATGCCGGCCAGTCGGCCAGTTGCTCGGCGCGTGCGCGCACTACATCGACACCCATGGCCCAGAGCTGTTTCATGGCGGTGTCGGCATGGGCCGGCCCTTGCCGCGCTCCGGGATTGATCAGCACGAGGACGCGCATGGTGGCAACTCTGAAAATGTCCCTCGGTGGCTGGCTGGGAATTCGCTGGGCAATGAATGGCGCACTGCAGGCTTACGCCATCGTGGCGATCTTCAGCCGAGTATAGAATACAGCATGCGCAATGCGCACGTGGCATTGGCAGACAATTTTAGCCCGTATGCACTGGATCCAGCACCCGTTGCAGGAAGTCCTGCGTGCGCTGCTCGCGCGGCGCGCCAACAACTTCTTCCGGCGGGCCTTGTTCGACAATGCCGCCGTCGTCCATGAACACCACTCGGTCGGCGACCTGGCGTGCAAACGTCATTTCGTGGGTGACCACGATCATGGTCATGCCCGCTTCCGCCAGTTTGCGCATCACCGCCAGGACTTCGCCCACCAGCTCCGGGTCCAGCGCCGAGGTCGGCTCGTCGAACAGCATCAGCTGCGGATCCATCGACAGCGCGCGCGCAATCGCCACGCGCTGCTGCTGACCGCCCGAGAGGCTGGCGGGCAGCGCGTCGATCTTGTCCGCCAGGCCGACGCGTTCCAGATTCGCGCGCGCAATGTGCTCGGCCTCGGCGCGCTTCATGCCCAGCACGGTAATCAGCGCCACGGTGCAGTTGCGCAAGGCGTTGTGCAATGGGAACAGGTTGAACTGCTGGAACACCATGCCGATGTGGCGGCGCACGGCATCGATGTCGCAATCGGGATCGACCAGGTCCTCACCATGGAACAGGACGGCGCCGCGCTGCGGGCGCTCCAGCAGGTTGAGGCAGCGCAGCAGCGTGGACTTGCCCGAGCCGGATGGCCCGATCACGCACACCACTTCGCCGCGGGCGACGGCAAAATCAATGCCTTGGAGCACATGATTGTGGCCGAACCATTTGTGCAGGTCGCGGGTGGCGATGAGCGGCTCACTTGTTGCTGGCATCAGGCACGTGCCTCCATGCGGCGCACCAGAATCGACAATGGCAGCGTAATGGCCAGATAGCCCAGTCCGGCCACCACCAGCGGTGTGATGTTGACGTTGCTGTTGGCCATGGAGCGACCGAACATGGTCAGCTCAAAACCGCTGGCCGACAGGCCGACCACGAACACCAGCGACGAATCCTTGATCAGCATGATGAGCTCGTTGGTCAGCGGCGGCACCATGATGCGGAATGCCTGCGGCAGGGTGATCTTGCGCATGGCCTGGCCGGCGCTCATGCCCAGCGAACGCGCCGCCTCGACCTGGCCGCGTGGCACGGCCTGGATGCCGGCGCGAATCGTTTCCGCCATGTAGGCGCTGCCGACGATGCCCAGCGCCGCCCAGGCCGGGCCGTAGGGATACCAGGGCAGGGTCAGGCCCGAAAATGCCAGTGGCAGCAGCGAAAACGCCATGAACACGACCAATGCCGGCAGCCCGCGGAAGAATTCGATGTAAATCGTGGCCAGCCAGCGGTAGGGCGCCACCTCCGACAGCCGCATCAGCGCCAGCAGGGTGCCGGCCAACAGGCCAAGCAGGAAGCCGCCCGCGGTATAGGCCGCCGTGTGCCAGAGCGCATCGACGAAGCCATGCAGCAGCGTGTAGCGGATCAGCTGCGGGTCGAAGAACGACTTGCCGATCAGGCGCCAGTCGGCCAGCAGCGCCGCGGCCACGACCAGGGCGACGAGCACGGCATACTGCAGTGCGCGGATGCGTCGTGCCCGCCGGCGGGGGCTCAGCCGCCTGCCGGCCCCTCTTGGAGCGGAGCCAGCCATGACAGCCGCTTATTGGCCGGCCGCCTCGGGCGTATCCCCGAACCACTTTTCGAAGATTTCGTCGTAGGTGCCATCTGCCTTCGCCTGGGCGAGCACGGCATTGAACTTGTCCACCAGCCGGGTGGCATTGGCATCGTCCTTTTTCGCCATGAAGCCATATTGCTCGCCGGTGTCGAAGCTGGCCACGATCGCCGTGTCCGGATGCTCCGAGGCATACTTCAGCAGCGGCGCGCTGTCCTGGATGGCGGCATCGACGCTGCCGGCACTCACCGCCGCCGTCTCCAGTGCCAGGTCTTCGAACACGACCATTTCATAGCCGTATTCTTCGGCATGGTCTTCAGCGTAGATCTTGCCGGTGGTGGCGACCTGCACGCCGAGACGCTTGCCCTGCAGGTCGGCCAGGCCGGAAATGCCGGCATCTTTTTTTGCCAGCAACACCTGGGTGGCATTGAAGTACGGGTTGGTGAACTGCACTGCTTCGGCGCGCTTGGCGGTGATGGTGGCGCCGCCCATGGCCATGTCGCAGCGCTTGGCGGCGAACACGGCCCCCGAGGTGATCTGGTTCCAGTCGATGCTGATGACGTTGGTGTCGACTCCCAGCTCGGTGGCGAGCAGGCCGGCGAGATCGACGTCGAAGCCCACCACTTGCTGCTCCTTGTCAACATATTCGAACGGCTTGTAGGGCAGGTGCGTGCATACGGTCAGCGTACCGGGCTTGACCAGCTCGATCGCATCAGCCGCCGTGTCGTCCGCCCAGGCAGGAGCCGCGCAAGCCAACAGGATGCTGGCAAGCACAGTGGCGCTCCAGGTGCGCAAAAATTCCACTCCCTGCTTATTCATGTGCAATCTCCTCTGCAGCGGTTTTACTGCCATCGTGGCTCATTGTGGCCGTGAAAACGGGCACCGGATAGATTGCGCAATTGCATCTGGCCGGTCAAGTGGCACCTTCCTGCCTGTAGCATGCAGCAACTGGGGCGGCAGCAAGATCCTGAACATGCTGGACCTTGTCATGCACCGCTGCCCACGTGCAGGGCAATCTGGTTTGTCATGCTTGCCACAGGCCTGTTATTCGTCGAATACCACTTGGACGCGCCTGTTGTGCCGACCCTTGCTCTGGATCTTGCTCACTTTCACCGGGCCGATCTCGGCGGTGTTGGCGACATGCGTGCCACCGCAGGGTTGGTAGTCGACATCGACGATGCGCACCATGCGCAGGCGTCCGACACCACGCGGTGGTTGCACCGACATGGTGCGCACCAGCTCCGGCTGGCGCTCCAGCACGGCTTCGTCCACGTGTTCGATGTCGACGGCATGCCCCTCTTCGATGAGTGCATTCAGGCGCGTGTTCAGCTCGGCCTTGTCCAGTTCCAAATCCAGGCCGCTGACATCGAAATCCAGCCGACCTTTATCGGCGCCGACTTGACCGCCCGTGACCCCGGCCGGGATCAGCGCGCCGAGCAGATGCAGACAAGTGTGCATGCGCATGTGCCGATGCCGCCGCTCCCAGTCGAGTGCCATGTGCACCGCGGCGCCGGGTTGCAGCCCGTGTTCCGCCTCGGCCATCTGGTGCACGACGGCGCCATTCTCGCCCTTGCGCGCATCGGCTATCGTCCGCGTGTTGCCGTGCGTGTCCGTCAGCTGGCCGCGATCGCCGGGCTGGCCGCCGCCCTGGGGGTAGAACAGGGTTTGATCGAATGTGATCCACGCACCGTCGACGGCGGTTACGACAGCATTCAGCTCGCGGGCATAAGGGTCAGCGTAGAATACTTTACGGGCCATGGCCGGAATTCCCACCACTTGAAGAATAGGGTAATTGTTGCATAAGCCAATGGCTGGGTTCAGCCATACTCGCGAAGTGGCGGCCGCAGACATCGCCTCGCCACAACGACCTTTGCCGCTCAGGCGCTTGCAATGGGCGTACATCCAGCGCTGCCTGACCGCCCACGACGGCAATGTCTTGGCCACGGCCGTCAGCTGGGCATGCACCTGCGCACCTTGCAGCGCAAGCTCAACAAACGACCGGTGCGCTGGTGGCTGGCGCAGGCGCTACAGTGGTTGTGTAGCGGCGTCGAGGCCAGAGCAGACGCCGTTTTGTTTATCTTGAATTTGTTGTCATTTTTACTCAAGATGCTACGTGCGCGAAGCATGGCAACAACGTTTTTGCGCAACCACGCCAGAACCCGATCCAATAATTCAACAAGGAGAAATCCATGCCGGAAAGCGAAATTCTACGACCCGTTGTTGCAGCGAACAGATCAAGGCGCCGCATCAGGCAACTGTTCGCCGTGTTTGCCGGCACGCTGGTGCTGGCGCTGTCATCCTATGTCACGGTGCCGATGTTCCCGGTGCCCATGACTCTGCAGACCCTGGCTGTTGTTCTGGTGGGCGCGTTTTATGGCTGGCGCCTGGGCGGGATCACCATAGCGGCATGGTTGCTGGAGGGCGCCTTGGGACTGCCCGTGTTCGCCGGCGGCAGCGGCAGTGCGTTGGTTTTCATCGGCCCGACTGCCGGCTATTTGCTGTCATTCCCATTGATTGGCGCCCTGGCCGGCTGGCTGGTGGCGCGCGGTTGGAATGGTGCCCATCCCCTGCGTGCATTCTGGGCGATGATGTTGGCTCATACAGTGTGTCTGTTGCTGGGTGCCGCCTGGCTGGCAACACTGGTCGGCGTCGACGACGCCCTCTTGCTGGGTCTGGTGCCATTCATTCCCGGTGAAATAGTCAAGTCGGCCCTGGCGGCGGCAACGCTGGCGAGCTGGCATGCAGCGAAACGCGTTGCAGGTCGTGAATAATTGTTGGCCTGGGTCACCGCGGGCGAGCGGCCCACTGCATGAGCACCGCGACGGCGCATAGCGGCCGATCACGCCACTGCTGCCGATGAATCGCTTGAACTCACGTCGCAAAAGCAGGGTTGCGCAGCGGCAGCAACCCTGCTCGTGTTTTGCCGGCAGGATGGCAACTGTTTAATCCTCTGCGGTGGACTCCTGCTCTTGATTGAGTCGCCGCGTGCGCAGAATCGAGGCGAGCCACGTGGTCAAGCTCGTGCAGCTCAAGGCGCCCGCGAACGGCTGCAGCGCCGGGTGGGCGCAGCGGGAACTGGCTTGCGGTAATCCGGTCAGTCAATCTCCGGCGCCAATCCAGCCCGGCACAATGCCCAGCATGCCCAGAGGCCACCCACGATTAACACGATCAGCGCGCAAGCCCCCGACTCCAGCCGTTTGCAAGCTCCAACCCCCCTTCAGACTCATGCCTGGTTGGGAAAAGACTGCGTATTCGCGTGCTGCGTGAATCCGAATATGGCGAGTTGCCACAGGCTGCAGTCTATTGCGCGGAATGCGTGTCGAGCGTGGTCTGCAGGCGCAGGCGCTCGAAGTCGGAGACGAGCGCTTCGATGCCGATGCGCCAGTATTGCAGGCGCGGCAGGTCAATGTCCTGCACCTGCCAGATGTTGTCTTTGAGCTTTCGGGCTGGAAACGCAATCGGCTCGACACCGGCGTCCCCGTTGGCGAACAAGGCGGTGACCTTCCGTGCTGCCAGCGGCTGCCAGGTCGCATCCAGCAATTCGATTTCCAGCGCTGCTGGTGCGGAAGAGGTGGCCGGCGTGAAGGTCAGGTTCGCCATGCCCTGTAACTGGCGCCAACGTGCGCCTCTTGAGTCGCCAGGGTGATGTGGGCAAAAGTCGCCGGCGTGAACAGGAGTGCGGCCAAAAAGATCATGATGGCACAACAAACGCGTAACGCTTTCATGCTGGATCTTATTGTCGCAACGAGCGGCAGTCGACCTGCAATAGTACGAAAAACGCAGCTGTGAGCACTGCAGGCAACCACGGTGAACAAAGCCACAGTATCACCAAACTGTGGTGTTCTGACCATGCGGCATTTTGTCGCAGGCGCTGGCCTGGTCATGGCTCATACGTGCCAAACGTAAACGAGTACAGGCGGATGCCTGGCGGCACCTGGAATTCGATGGTGTGGCGCCCGTATTCGCCCCGATGGGCGATGGGTGCATATAGCCGCGGCTGGTCCACGGTCATGACCGTGGTGCCATTGTCCACATGCACATCCTCGCCGCGGAAAGCGGGCGGCACGGGCTTGCCGTCCAGCGTCACCGTGACCGTGTGTGCCTCGCCATTGGTTGCCAGCACGAGGTATGCTGCCTGCGCCTGGTAATCGAGCGCGATGCGCCCGGTGCTTTCACTCTCCACATAGTCGCCGGCGCCGCGCCAGGCGCCGGCGAGATAAATGCGATCGGGTTGCAGGCCGCTATCGGGCAGGTCGAACTCGATTGTCTGGCCGTTGCGCGGCTGCTGGTCGTTGCCATAGGGTCGGCGCAGGAAATCTGGGCCAGCATACAGTTCCGGTGTCTGCGTGCGGCGCACCGGCACCAATTGCTCGGGCGGGTTGGGTGGGCCGTAGGCGGGCGGCTGGTAGCCGGCTTTTTGCAATTGCGCGCGCACGACCTGTTCCTCGTGTGCGTAATTCCCTTCGCCGAACTTGTGGTAGACAATGTCGCCGCCGGCATCGATCAAATAGACAGCGGGCCAGTAGCGGTTGTTGAATTCCCGCCATACGAACATGTCGCTGTCGGTCAGGATCGGATAGGTCAGGCCCTGGCGCTCGACGGCGGCGAGGATGTTCTGCGGGCTGCCGCCGATATCGAACTCGAGGCTGTGCACGCCGATTACCACCAGGCCGTGATCCCGGTAGCGCTGCCACAACTCCTCGGTGAAGGCATTGGCGCGAATGCAGTTGATGCAGGTGTAGGCCCAGAAATCGAGCAGCACGACCTTGTTGTCGGCCTGCAGCTGCGCTAAATCCAGCGCCGTCGAATTGAGCCAGCCGCCTTGTGCCGGCACCTTGCTGATGTCGTCCAGCGGCCCGTTGCGATCGGCCAACAAATGTAATTCGAAGCGCGGTGCACTGTTCCCGGCTTGCAACGGGCCTTGTGGATACAGCGTCTGCGGTGCCTGCGCCGGGACCGCTGGCGCAAACAGGCCCGCCCACGCCTGCGGTATGCGGTGGCCGAGGCCCGCCGCAGCCAGCATGGCCAAAGCCACCAAGGCCAGTGCGCCAGTTCTGTACCGCCACTTGTGCAACATCGTGTTGTCCGGCCTGCGTTTGGGGCCGTTGCATGGCCCACTGCCAACCCGATTGTATAACTGTGCCGTGTGGATTGCAGGTGACACGCATGTGTCGCCCCGATTGATGCGGTATGCTGCGCGTTTCGAATTGCCCGAATTGCGTTATGCGCCAGCACCCGTTTTCCATGCCCAGCCTGCCGCCAATGGTCAAGTGGCTGTTGATTGCCAATGGCATCGGCTTCGTGGCCGAGTCCTATTATCCGGGTCTGTTTCTGACCTTTGCGCTGTGGCCGCTGGGCGACAACGTGGTGCCGACGGCACATGGCCTGGTCGTCGCGCCGTCATTCCACATCTGGCAGCTTTTAACGTACGGCTTCCTGCATGCCGGCTTTTCACATCTGTTCTTCAACATGTTCGGCCTGTGGATGTTCGGCCGCGCGGTGGAAATGGTCTGGGGCGGCGCGCGCTTCCTGTTGTATTACCTGGTGTGCATGGTGGGTGCCGCCCTGTGCCAGTTGCTGACGCTATATTTTTCCGGCACCCAGATGGCCATGCCCACGGTCGGCGCCTCGGGCGGCCTGTTCGGCATCCTGCTCGCGTTCGGCATGATGTTCCCGAATGCGCGCGTCATGCTGCTGATTCCGCCCATCCCGATGACTGCAAAATGGCTGGTCATCGGCTATGGCGCGCTGGAGCTGTTCTTCGGCGTGACCGGCACCCAGTCCAACGTGGCCCATTTCGCTCATCTTGGCGGCATGGTGTTTGGCTTTGCACTGATCATGTATTGGCGTTGGCAGGCGCGTTCACGCAGGGGCTGACGCCGGTCGGCGCTATTCCGTTGCGTGCTGCGCCAAGGTATAGTGCCGTCATGAGAGCTGTGCTTATCATGATCGTGCTTGCCAGTCTGTTGGCGGCCTGTTCCAGCCTGCCGGTGTACAGGCCGGCGGCCACGGCCAATGATTATGGCTATCGCGATACGGAGCTGACCGCCACGCGCTTTCGCGTGCGCTTTGCCGGCGGTTATGGGGTGGCGCGGGAAACGGTGGAGAACCTGGCCCTGTACCGCGCCGCAGAAGTGGCGCTGCTGCATGGCGCGCAGCGTTTTCAGGTGATTGGCCACGACACGGATTCACTGACCAGCTACAGCGGTCCGGTCACATCGATCGGTTATGGCTACGGCTATCCGTACTGGTGGGGCACTAGCATTGGCATTAGCCACACCATTCCCCACACGCGCTATCAAACCGTGCTGGAAATCGAGATCGGCGCGGGTGTGCCGGCAACCGGTGATCGTGTCTACGATGCACGCGAGATCAAGAAACACTTGGCTCCAATTGCCGAAAGCAGTTAGCTGTGCCAGCGGCTGCTACCAGTAATTCTCCATGGTGATGTGGCCGCGGGACCTGCGTGTGTTGGGCGCAAAGCCCTGGGTTTCGAGCAGCATTTGCGTGTCGCGCACCATGGCGGGATTGCCGCAGATCATGATCTGCGATTCCTGCGTCGTCATGGGCAGGCTGGCGCGCTGCTGCAAGGCGCCCGATTCGATCGCCGCCGGCACGCGGCCGGGCAGCGCAAAATCCGTCTCTTCGCGAGACACGAATGGAATGTACTGGAATTTGTCCGCATCGTGGCCCAGGAAGCGCTTGATCTGGTTCTGATAAGTCAATTCCTTGGCATGGCGCACGGCATGGACGAGAACGATGTTTTCAAAGCGATCCCAAGGCTCGTCGGTTTTCAGCATGGACAGAAACGGACCCAGCGCAGTACCGGTGGAAAGCATCCACAGTGTATCCGCTTCCGGCACCATGGACAGCGTGAAAAAACCTGCCCCCTTGGGGCCGATGAACACCGGATCACCTTCTTCCAAGGCATGCAGGCGGGGTGACAGTGGCCCGTCCGGCACGATGATGGAATAGAACTCGTAAACATCTTCGCCGGGCGCGTTGACAAAGGAATAGGGGCGGCCGACAGTCCGGCCGTCGATTTCCAGAGCCAGACGGCCGAACTGGCCGGCCGTAAACGGAATCTCGGCTGCGCGCACGTGAACCGAATACAAAGCATCGGTCCATTTGACGTTGTTTACTACGATACCTTCGATCCAGCGGGCCATGTAACTTCAGTCCAAAAACATGTTGGCGAACGCGGCGCGTATGCGTGCCGTACAGTGCCGTGTCCTGGCTTGATGTGGGGTTGGTGCGTGTTATTGCAACTCAAACCATTGCGGGGGCGAATAGCGGCGTTGCTGACAGGCCATGCCGCCAGACCGACAGCAAGTAAAGACAAGCACTGCTGATAACACGCCTCGCGCCTCGGCTGGAAGCGGACAACGGCCACCCCGTTGGCTGCGGCCAGCCCGTCGCGCGGGAATTGTAGCATTAACGGTTTTGCCGGCGCCGGAGTGGGATCGGCTTTCGCAGCCATGCGGATGAAATGGCCATGGCCGATGTCGTGCCGGACATGCTTTCGGTCTTGGGTGCGGTGGAAAAGCATGCCTGCCGTACCATGATTGTTTTCCTGTCGCGGTTCTGACGGCCCGGGAGTTGACAGCGCATGCGCCCTTGGTCGAATGTAATTACCAGCATGTTTTCTGTATATTCGGATGTTACCAAGTACACAAGCACATTCAGAAGCAGTTGAGGTAAAGCCCATGGCTGACAGCAGTAATATTGAGTCTATTCTGCAGGAAGACCGTACCTTCGAGCCGTCTGCGGAATTTCTGGCCAATGCCAATCACAAGCCGGAGGATGTGCGGGCCATGCGCGAGGCGGCCGCAGCCGATAACGAAGGTTTCTGGGCCGAGCAGGCGCGGCAGCTGGTCACTTGGCAGGAGCCATTCACGCAGGTGCTGGACGACAGTGAGGCGCCATTTTTCAAATGGTTTGCCGACGGCAAGCTGAATGTGGCCTACAACTGCCTCGACCGGCATCTGGAGACGCGCGGCGATCGCACGGCAATCATTTTCGAGGCAGACGACGGCACGGTCGAGAAAGTCACCTACCGCCAGCTGCACAGCCGCGTGTGCCGCTTTGCCAATGCGCTGAAAGCGCAGAACATCGGCAAGGGTGATCGAGTCGTGATGTATTTGCCGAACATCCTGGAGGCGGCGATCACCATGCTGGCCTGCGCCCGCATCGGCGCCATACACTCGGTCGTGTTCGCTGGTTTTTCCGCCCCTTCGCTGCGCAATCGCATCGAGGATGCCGAAGCCAAGCTGCTGGTCACCGCCGACGGCAACTACCGCGGCGGCAAGCTGGTGCCGCTGAAGGAAACCACCGACAAGGCGCTGGCCGAGGGCTGTGCCAGCATCGAGTCCGTCATCGTGCTGCAGCGCTCGGGTGTCGACGTGACCATGCAGGACGGGCGCGACATCTGGTGGCATGACGCCATTGATGGGCAGTCCGACAACTGTGAGCCGGAGTGGGTCGAGGCAGAGCATCCGCTGTTCATCCTCTATACCTCCGGTTCCACCGGCAAGCCCAAGGGCG
>DATGUT010000171.1:0-6872 GCA_035301185.1 Salinisphaeraceae bacterium | reverse complement strand
GCGGTGATCAAGCGCGACAAGCAGGCGATCACCACGGAAACCATGTTCTCCGACTACGACCTGTATCTGAACTACATGCGTGGCGGGCCCGGTTTTGGTGATGTCCTGGAGCGTGAGCCACAGGCCGTGGCCGACGACGTCAACGGCGGCTATGTGCTGGAGCGCTTCGCCAAGCAGGTCTATGGTGTCATCCTCAAGCAAGGTGAAAACGGCTTCACTGTGGATGAGAAGGCCACCGAGGACGAGCGCAAGGCCATGCGCAAGGCGCGCATCAAGAACGCCGTGCCGACCCGGGAGTGGATGAAGCAGGAACGCGAGAAGATCCTCAACAAGGAGGCTTCCACCCAGGTGCAGCACATGTTCGTCAGCTCCTTCAAGCATGGCCCGCGCTTTGAGCAGAACTTCCGCGAGTTCTGGGATCTGCCGGACACCTGGCAGCTCACCATGGAGGAGCTTGGAGTGCCTTACTACGGGTTCTACCACTCCGAGGATGTCTCGGAGCTGCCCGACGTCAAGACAGTCAAGTTCGTCGAGGAATGACAACCCGCACAGGATACGGGCCGCGCGGCCCGTATCCGCCCCACTTTGTATTTGAGGAGCAATGACAATGGCCACTACAACGACTTACACCCGCGAGAAGATCGCCGACCTCATCGACGGCACGATTGATGAAACCACGCGCCAGCAAATGCTGTCGCGGCCGAAGGACCCGGAACGCTTCCAGATGTACATCGACATCCTGCAGGAAAGAGTTTCGTGGGACGACAAGATCATCCTGCCGCTTGGGCCCAGCCTCTACATCGTCCAGCAAAAGGATTCCAAAAAGTGGACCGTGCGCTGCGAATGCAGCCATGACTTCTGCGACTGGCGGCAAAACTGGAAGCTGGAAGCGCTGATCAACGTCCGCGACACGCCGGAGGAGCTGGAGGAGCTGTACCCGCGGCTGATGGCAATGACGCCATCCTGGCAGGTGCTGCGCGAGTACTTCTGCCCGGAATGCGGCAGGCTGCACGATGTCGAGGCGCCGACGCCATGGTATCCGGTGATCCACGACTTCGAACCGGATATCGATGCGTTCTACAAGGAATGGCTGGGCCTGCCGGTGCCGGAGCGCGCCGACTGACACGGCCTGCAAAGCAGGAGCTTGAGCAAGCGGGTGCGGCCTGAGCCGCACCCGCTCGCAACCTACAGAAACCGACCAGCAGCCACCCAACAGCAGCCGGAAAGCTGCAATGGCTGCTGTTTTACTTTACACTGCAGCGCAGTATTCACCTGCCCTTGTTGCATCAAACTGGCTGCACCAAACTGTTGTCATCAACGCGCTGCACTTGCAGCCGCTTGCTGCCTGCACCTCATTGCCTCGGCAAGCGTGCCTGCTCCAGCATGAAGCGCCATTGCCGGCAAAATCGCGCCCGCAGAAGCCGTCCATCCCCCGAACATGGCTGCCATGTTCCGGCAGACAGCGGTCGCGACATTGCGCTTGATATCCGCAGCCCAGCCTTAACTGTCGATCCATCATGCGTTATTTTCCTCCGGCCCGCGCCTGGATTCTGCTGCTACTTGCCCTCGCCACGGGCGGGTTAACCGCTTGCGGCGCCAGCAATGGTGCCCAGCAGCAGGATGATTTTTCCCGCACCCAGGTACGGGTGCTCGGCTCTTCCACCGTATATCCCTTTTCTTCATATGCGGCCGAAGAGCTCGGTGTAATCACGGATCATCGCACACCGATAATCGAGTCCACCGGCACCGGCGGCGGCATGCAGGTGTTTTGCTCCGGCGTGGGCGAAGATACGCCGGACATCATCAACGCCTCGCGGCGCATGAAGCCTGCCGAATGGAAGCGCTGCCAAAAGCACGGCGTGCGTTCCATCACCGAAATCGTGTTTGGCAGCGACGGCATCGTGCTGATCCAGGACAAGGATTTGTCGCCGCTCAACCTATCCCTGGAACAATTGACCCTGGCGGTGGCCAAAAAAGTGCCACACAACGGCAAGCTGATCGAAAATCCGTATGAATACTGGGATCAAATCGACCCGTCACTGCCCCACCGCGAGATCCTGATCTACGGCCCACCCACTTCGTCCGGAACCCGGGACGCCTTCGAATCCCTGGCCATGGGCGAGACGACGCCGCATTTGCCGGTCTATGACGGCAGTTATACGACGATTCGCCGCGACGGCGCCTATGCCGCCGCAGCCGAAAACGACAATCTGACCGTGCAGAAGGTGGCCCGCAGCGATGCGGCCATTGGCATCGTGGGATTTTCCTACTTGGATGAAAACCGGGACGTGGTCGAGGCGGTGACGATTGGCCACACCACCCCAACCCCAGACACCATTGCCAATGGGCGATACCCACTATCGCGCTCGCTGTGGTTTTATGTCAAGAATGCTCACGTGGACAACCTGCCCGCCATAGACGCCTACGTGCAACTGATCCTGTCCGACAGGATGAGTGGCCCAGACGGCGTGCTCAAATCGCTGGGACTCATTCCCCTGCCGCAAGAAAGGCGCCAACAAATGCGCAAGAGATGGCAACAGCGCGAACAGGTGACACTGGAATCGCTGCAGCAATAGCGGCATTGTTCAAGGCTGGCGCCGGCAACAGCGGACGCATCCTGCGTTTCACCAGGCACGGCAAATGGCTCAGCCGGCGCGAAACCGGCCCAACTGCTCGAGCACTTCGCGGATCACGTCGGCTCCGGGCGCAGCCTCCTCGATGAGCCGATAATGGCGATCACGCACCGCCACGCTGCCCAGCGGCGGAAAGACGAGAAAGCGCTCGCCGGTATAGGCGGCATAACCGCGGTACTTGGCCATGAGGATGGGCAGGCGGCTGCCGCTGGTAAACAGATCGTGCCCGACGCTGGTCGCGGCAAAGGCGTTTTCGACGCCAAGCGCACGCTGCATCAGCGTGGCGGCGACATCGAAGTGACTGGTGAAGTATTCGATGCGCCCCGCTCCCCTGCCGGGCCAGTGCAGGATCAGCGGCACCTTGGTCTGATATTGCGTGTAGTTGCTGTTGTGCCCCCAGTAGCCTTGGCCCGTGTCGTTGAATTCCTGACCGTGGTCGCCGGTGATGACGATAATGGTGTCGTCCATCAGGCCCTGGGCGCGCAGCGCGGCCAGCGCCTGGCCAATGAGCGAATCGACGAAATGCACTGAATTCTTGTACAGATTGAGAAACGGCTCCGGGTTGGTGTCCTCGTCCAGCGCCAGGTAATTGACGGATTCCCAGCTGGGCTGGAATGGCATGGGTGCATCTTCCGGCAGGTCATACGCGTGCGGCGAGTCGAAGAACAGGAAGCCGAAGAACGGCTGCTCCGGATCACGCGTATGCAGGAAGCGCAGGAAGTCCTCGTTCGCATCGATGTCGCGTGCCGGCGAGTCCTTGCCCTCGGATTGCATGCGCAGATTGTTCATGCCGGCGAAGACGGTGCGATCGAACTCGGGCGAGTTCAGCGGCGCGCTGCGGAAAATGCCAAATTGATAATCCAGCGCATCCAGCCGCTGCACGAGTGCTGCTCGGGTGCCGGTATTCAGCGCGCTGTGCCAGTACGGCCCCGGGATGCCGTAGAACAACGTGAAGATTCCCATGCGCGTGGCGTTGCCGCCGCTGAAATGCTGCATGAAACGGATGTTGTCCTGCGCGAATTCAGCCACATTGGGCGTGATCTCGCTGGTCATGGCATCGGCGCGCCAGGAGTCGACCACTATGAACAGGATGTTGGGCCGGCTGGCCACGCTGTGGGCATCGAGCTGTGTTCTTGGATAGGCGAACGAGCCGCCGACGGCCGCAACCTGGCTGCCCGGGGTTTCGACAATGGCGAAGCCGCGGTCGGCCAGAAAGCTTTTTGCCGTCAGCGGTTCGTACAGCGGCAGCAGGCGCGTCTGCCGCGTCAGCGTGATCTTGCCTGCCGCATCGGCATAGGCATGCACCAGGTTCGTGCCGAGGAACACGGCGACCAGCACGGCCGCCAGGGCATAGCCGTAACTGCGCCCGGGGCTGCGGACAACAAAGCGCCAGACCAACCGCGCCAGCAGCCATTCGCCCAGGGCGATGCCGACAACAAGCAGCCCTGCCTGCAGCTTCATCATGGTCGAAAACTCGAAGGTCGCAGCCGAAGCCTCGGAGAAGAACAATGCCAGCAGGGCACTGTTGATGTGGAACCGGTACTGCTCATAAACCACGGTATCCGCAAACAGCAGAATCACAGCCACAATGCCAATGGCTGCTGCCAGCGGCACCACGACGTGGCGCTGCGGCCAGAGCAGGATCAGCAGAAATATCGGCAGCCACAGCAAGGCCGCCATGGAACTGGCATGGGCGACAAACATGGCCATGCCGAACAGGCGGCCAATATAAGTGGCCGAAAGATCGCCCACATCAAGATAACGCAGTGCAATCAGAATCATCACCAGGGCATTGGCCATGGCAAACCATCCTGCCCAGCGCAATAATTCACCGCGACCCGCGCCGCGACTGACGGGATTCAAGATCATGAGGAGAGCTGTTGATACGATTGACGTAATCTACGACAACTTTCCTTGCCACAGTTCCCTGGCGCCGGCTGCAGCATGCAGCCGCGTGCCTGCCTGCATGTTTCTGTCGCCTTGGACATGGTCGCGCCGTTTGCGGCCCGACCTCGGGGCAAAAAAACCCTTGTTCACAGGCCAGCGATCCCCCAGACTATGCGAGCGGATCGAGCAGGTCTGTTGTCTATAATGCTCACCACGCGGCGCGCGCTGCCATGCGCGCGCCTGCACACACAAAGGGATATCGACGCATGCAAGTGCCACTTTGGGTCTGGCTGGCTACCATCGCCGGCGTTATTGCGCTGCTGGCATTCAGCTTTTTTTCGCACATCCGCAAGGCGCACGAGCCCACGTTGCGCCAGGCCGGCGCCTGGACCGCCTTTTTCGTCTCGCTGTCGATCATATTCGGCTGTGGACTGGGCCTGATTTGGGGCTGGGATCACGGGCTCGAATATTTCGCCGGTTACATCACCGAATACAGCCTGTCGATCGACAACCTGTTCGTGTTCGTGCTCATCATGTCGAGCTTCGCCGTGCCCGCCGCCTATCAGCAAAAGGTGTTGCTGATCGGCATTGTCATCGCCTTGATTCTGCGCACCATTTTCATCCTCATCGGCGGTGCCGCAATCGCCCATTTCAGCTGGGTGTTCTATATCTTCGGCCTGTTCCTGATCCTGACGGCGCTCAAGCTGATGTTCGAAAAACACGATGCCGACGAGGAATACGAGCCGAACATCATGGTCCGCGTAACTGGCAAAGTGCTGCCCACAACCGATCACTACGATGGCACGAAGATGAGCACAATCATCGACGGCAAACGTCACCTGACGCCCATGATGATGGTCATGATCGCCATTGGCATGACCGACATCCTGTTTGCACTGGACTCAATCCCAGCCATTTACGGGCTCACGGATACACCGTACATCGTGTTCACCGCGAACGCCTTCGCCCTGGTGGGCCTGATCGAGCTGTACTTCCTGATCGGCGGCCTGCTCAAGCGCCTCGTGTACCTGAGTTACGGGCTGGCGCTGGTATTGGGTTTCATCGGCCTCAAGCTGATCAACGACGCCCTGCACGGCAACACCCTGGCCTTCATAAACGGCGGCCATCCAATCCACTGGACGCCGGAGATCTCGACCTGGCTGTCGCTGATCATCATCATCTCGATCCTGGCCACCACCACCATCGCCAGTCTGCTCAAGAGTCGTCGCGAGATGGCCTGAACTGCGCAGCCGGCTCTGTCGCGGCGCCTGTTGTGGCGCTCGTTGAAGCGCGCCCATTGAAGCTTATTGGGGGCCAATCATGCCGCGCCGTCATCCGTTTCCGGCCCGGATGGCGGCGTGATCAGCACCTTGTCCACGCGATGGCCCTCCATGGCCACGACTTCCAGCCGGAAGCCGTTCCAGTAGGCATGGTCGCCCACGTTGGGCATGGCCTGCACACAGTGCAGCACGAACCCAGCGACCGTGTGGTAGCTTTTGCCATCGCCGACACCCTGCAGATTCAGCGCATCTTCGAAATCCTCGATATCCATCATGCCATCGACCAGCCAGCTGCCATCCTCGCGCTGCACGGCTTCCTCGCTGCCCTCTTCCCAGTGTTCCGGCAAGTCGCCGGCGATCACCTCGACCACGTCGGTCATGGTGGCAATGCCAACCATGCTGCCGTACTCATCGACCACCACAGCCATGTGCATGCGCGCGTTCTTGAACAGGTCCAGCAGGCTGATCACCGGGGTGCTGTCGAGCACCACGATTGGCTGCACCATGCACTGCGCCAGATCCAGCGCCTCGCCGCGCATGAGCACGTCCAGAATATCGCGTGTGCGCACCATGCCGGCAATCTCGTCAATCTCACCGCGGCAGACCAGAAAGCGGGAAAAGCCGGTGACCGAGATCTTCTCATTGACCGCGTCCATGTCGTCGTCGATATCGAGCCATACCACATCGGGGCGCGGCACCATGACGGAACGCGCGGAGCGGTCATCCAGGCGCAGGACGCCATCGATCATGGCCTGCTCGCGCGGGTCGAACACGCCTTCGGCCGCGCCTTCCTGGATCATGGAACGCACCTCGCCTTCGGTGACCCGATTGTCCGGCGCGCCACGGCTGCCGAACAGCATGAGTACGGCGCGGGTGGAAAAATCGAGCAACGCCACAAGCGGTCGGCCTATGCGCGACAACCAGTGCATTGGTTTGGCGACCAGACTGGCCACACGCTCGGGCTGATGCAGAGCAATGCGCTTGGGCACCAATTCCCCGACAATCAGGGTCAGATATGTGGTCAGTGCCACCACAATGCCGAAGGACAGGCTGTAGACATGGCCGCCGGACA
>DATGUT010000170.1:0-11928 GCA_035301185.1 Salinisphaeraceae bacterium | reverse complement strand
GCCGTGGTGGCCAAATGGGCGACCACCTCGTTGGTGTTCATGTTGCTGGACGTGCCCGAGCCGGTCTGGAAGATATCGACCGGGAAATGGGCATCGTGCTTGCCATCGGCAACCGCCTGGGCGCTGTCGATGATCGCCTGGGCAATGCTTGCATCCAGCAAGCCCAACTCGCGATTGACGGTTGCGGCGCTGGCCTTGACCAAGCCGAGCGCGCGGATCAGCGCGCGGGGCGCGCGCAGATCCGAAATGGGAAAATTGTCAACCGCGCGCTGGGTCTGGGCGCCCCAGAGGGCATCGGCTGGCACCTGCAGTTCGCCCATGCTGTCTTTTTCGATACGGAATTTCCCGTCCTGTTTCGCCATTGAGGTGCTCCTGCAACATGAATTTGAGCGTGCCGGCGGCCAACCGCGGCCAACGGCTACTGTTCGATTTCGGTAGAATCGTGAAGTCTAGCATTTCACACGTTTTAGGGATGTCGCATCCATGGCAATGAAACTTACCGCCCTTTCGGCCATCTCGCCGATTGACGGGCGCTATGCCGACAAGACCTGGGATTTACGCACCATTTGCAGCGAATACGGGCTGATCCATTATCGTCTGGTGGTTGAAATCAGGTGGCTGCAGGCACTTGCGCGCGAGTCTGCGCTGGCCGATGTGCCCACGCTGAGTGCCGAAGCCGACGCCTTTCTGGAGCAGCTGATCACGGATTTCGACGTCACCGAGGGGCAGCGCGTCAAGGGCATCGAAGACGAAACCAACCACGATGTCAAAGCTGTCGAGTATTACTTGAAGCAGAAGATAAAGAACAGCGATGAACTTATTGAATTAAGTGAATTCATACATTTTGGCTGCACCTCGGAAGACATTAATAACCTCGCCTATGCGCAGATGCTGCGCGATGCGCGCAGCGAAAACATCTTGCCCAATATCGACCGCCTGCTGGCCGAGATCACGCATCTGGCCGAGCAGTATGCAGACGTGCCCATGCTGGCGCGCACGCATGGCCAGCCAGCTTCGCCGACGACCTTGGGCAAGGAAATGGGGGTTTTCGCCTACCGCCTCAAGCGCCAGCGCGAGCATCTGGCGCAGGTCACGATCCTGGGCAAGATGAACGGCGCGGTGGGCAATTACAACGCGCATTATGCGGCAAGCCCGGATGCCGACTGGCCGGCCATTGCCAAGCGCTTCATCGAGTCGCTGGGGCTGACCCAGAACCCGGCGACCACGCAAATCGAGCCGCACGATTTCATGGCGGAATTTTTTCACGCCATCATCCGCATCAACACCATCCTGATCGACTTCACGCGCGACGTGTGGGGCTATATCTCGCTGGGCTATTTCAAGCAGGCCATGGTGGCGGGCGAGGTCGGCTCCTCGACCATGCCGCACAAGGTCAATCCGATCGATTTCGAGAATGCGGAAGGCAACCTCGGCCTCGCCAACGCCATCATAGAGCATCTGGCGACCAAGCTGCCCACCTCCCGCTGGCAGCGCGACCTGAGCGATTCGACTGTATTGCGCAACCTCGGCGTGGGCCTCGCCCATGGCAGCGTGGCCTACAGCTCGCTGCTGCGCGGCATCGGCAAACTGGAGGCCAATCTGGAGCAGCTGGATGCGGATCTGGAAGACAACTGGATCGTGCTGGCGGAGGCCATCCAAACGGTGATGCGCATCCGCGGCGTGAGTGGCGCCTATGAGCAGCTCAAGGAGCTGACCCGCGGCAAGCAGGTCGATGCGGCGGCAATCCGCGGCTTCATCGAGAGCCTGTCCATTCCTGAGCAGGACAAGCAGCGGCTGCTGCAAATGCGCCCGCAGGATTACATCGGCAATGCCGCGGACTTCGTCCAGGTGCTTGGCGAGTAGCAGCCACGGTCGGATAGACGGCGTTGCCGGTTGCTATTCTTCGGGCGCCACCAGTTCCAATACGCGGATGCTTTCGCGAATGGGCTCGGGGATGCGCATGCTGGTCTGGGCGCCGTAGTCAAACCAGACGACAGTCGATTCGTAGGCAGCAATGAGCTGATCGCTTTCGGCGTGAAACAGACCCTGCGCCAAAGCCAGACTGCTGCGGCCGATGCGACGCGTGCGGGTGCCGATTTCCACTGTTGCCGGGAAGCGCAACTGCTGCAGAAAAGTACAGCGCAGATCGGCCAGGATCGGGCCGTGATTGCCTTCAACCATGCCGTCGCGGGTAATGGCTTCGATATATTCCATCCGGCCATCTTCGGAGTAGCGGAAGAAAACCGTGTTGTTGACATGCCCGAGCACGTCCATCTCGCCCCATTTGACCTTGATTGGAACAAAAAACGCGAATTCAGAACGCATGGGTTGGCGCATTGGCACCCTCCTGTAATTTATTTTCCGAACCGCACTCGCAACATGGATGGCAAACTCGGAGTCGGCTGCCCTGCTCGCAATGAATCATAGTGCGCCGATGCGCATTATAGGTGCTAACGAGCGGTCGTCCCACCTTGATCAATTTTTGTGCAGTGAAAACCATGACACAACGCGACCAGGAAACTCATACACAGGCTTTCATTGAAACCGACTATTACATACAAATCGACGCACAGCATGCTTGCGACTGGCATAAAGTCAATATCGGCAAGCCGTGCGCCGTACCTACCCGACGTTGGCTGCAAAAGCGCTGTCAAGGCCAGAGCGCGTGGATTATTACTGCCTACAACCCGCGAGCCATGCGCGCGGATGGGCAATTGAACAGCGCACGCGATGCTGCCCTGCGCGCCTGCCTGGATGCGAGCGGGCACCGCTATGCCGCAACCGATAGCCGCGCCCAGGCCGCTGACTGGCCGGCTGAGCCCGGCGTCTGCATCCTGGATATGGACGAGGGCCTGGCGCGCGCGCTTGCCCTGCGTTTCGAGCAGGCTGCGATCGTCGCCGTGCCTATCGAGAAAGAAGTACAGCTTGTGTGGATAAATTGATTAATTAGCAATTTATTATCTAACAAAGGCGCGCCTGGATGGCCTGCTTCATTGTCCGCGGCTCGGGAAAGCCGCCATCATGGTCGCGACTGTGCAGGCGTTCGCCATCCAGGCGGATTTCAAACACCCCGGCAGCGGCCGGCAACAGCGCGATCTCGCCCAGCCTGTCTTCAAAGCTGTTCAGCAGCTCTTGTGCCATCCAGACTGCGCGTGGCAACAGGCCACAGCTATGGCAGTAATGAATTTCCACTCTTGTTGTCATGGTGCTTGTTCCAGTGCTTGGTAGGTATGCATGAACTCCGGCGGCATGCGCCGCGGGCGGCCGCTGGACAAGCGCACACAGACATAGCGCGTCAGTCCGCGCAGCAAAAGCTTGTCTTCACCGGATCGCCGCATCTCGAAGCCCCGCCACAGCGTCAGACGATGATCATTGGCCGCGATCCAGGTTGTAATTTGCAGCCAATCGCCCGCGAATGCCGCGCCCAGATAATCCAGTTCGTGTCGATGCACGACCAGCCCAGCATCCAACGCTTGGTAATCCTCCCAGACCAGGCCCAGCGCCTCGGTGTGGCACCAGGCAGCCTGTTCCATGAATTCCAGATAGGCGGCGTTGTTCACATGCCCCATGTGATCGATATGGGCTGCCTGCACTTGCATTACGCATTGAAATGGTGCCCTGATGTTCATGTCGCCATTGTGCATCACAAATATTTGCCCATGGATTCCCATGGATTATCGTCCGGACATTTCCAGCCATGGGCGTGTGCCGCCGCACAGAATGCCGACCGCGGGCCCGATTGATACAAATCAATGCACAAATGCCCTTGCATATTCATGCTGGCATCCCGATAGTAACGAAGGAGGCGGCATGCAGCATACGCGATACAATGCATTGCTGCTTCGTTTTGCCTGTTTCGCGTTATACTTGTGCGTCAGCACACTTTCTGGAAAGACGAAATACTATGGCTGCACCTCAGCAAGATGTCGAAGAGCTCGTTGCGGATCGTGGCTACTCGGCCGGGTTCGTAACCAATATCGAATCCGAAACCATTGCCCCCGGTCTGGATGAAGATGTCATCCGCTTTATTTCCAAGAAGAAGAACGAACCCGAATGGATGACCGAATGGCGCTTGGAAGCCTTCCGCCAGTGGCAGCAAATGCCCATGCCGAACTGGCAGCACGTGCGCTTCCCGCCGATTGATTTTCAGGCAATCTCCTATTTCTCGCAACCCAAGTCACACAAAAACAAGCCCAAGAGCTTGGATGAAGTCGATCCGGAGTTGCTCAGAACCTATAACAAACTCGGCATTCCACTCAAGGAACAAGAAGTCCTGGCAGGCGTCGAAGGCGCCGCCGAGGTTGCGGTGGATGCCGTGTTCGACAGCGTGTCCGTTGCCACAACCTTCCGTAAAAAGCTGGCCGACGCCGGCGTCATTTTCTGCTCCATATCGGAGGCGATCCAGGATCACCCCGAAATCGTGCGCAAGCATCTCGGCACCGTCGTGCCGCAGAAGGATAATTTCTTTGCCTCATTGAATTCGGCTGTATTCACCGATGGCTCGTTCGTGTACGTCCCCGAAGGCGTGCGCTGTCCGATGGAATTGTCTTCTTATTTCCGCATCAACGCCGAAGGCACCGGCCAGTTCGAGCGCACCTTGATCATCGCTGAACCGGGCAGCCATGTGAGCTATCTGGAAGGCTGCACGGCACCACAGCGCGACGAAAACCAGTTGCATGCGGCCGTAGTCGAGTTGATTGCCGAAGAAGATGCGGAGATCAAGTACTCGACCGTGCAGAACTGGTACCCAGGCGACGAAAACGGTGTCGGTGGCATCTTCAACTTCGTCACCAAGCGCGGTGACTGCCGCGGTGATCGCTCCAAGATCTCCTGGACCCAGGTCGAAACCGGTTCCGCGATTACCTGGAAATACCCGAGCTGCATCCTGCGCGGCGATGATTCGGTCGGCGAGTTCTACTCAGTGGCCGTCACCCGCGGCATGCAGCAGGCCGATACCGGCACGAAGATGACCCACATCGGCAAGAACACGAAGTCCACCATCATCGCCAAGGGCATTTCCGCGGTTCAGGGCGAGCAGGTTTATCGCGGCCTGGTGAAAATTCTGCCCAAGGCCGAAAACGCCCGTAATTTCACCCAGTGTGACTCCATGCTCATTGGCGACACCTGCGCCGCCCATACATTCCCGTACATCGAGTCGCGCAATAACACGGCGAAAGTGGAGCACGAGGCCACAACCTCCAAGATCGGCGAAGATCAGATGTTCTACTGCCGCCAGCGCGGTCTTTCCGAAGAAGACGCGGTCAACATGATCGTCAACGGCTTCTGCAAGGACGTCTTTCGCGAATTGCCGATGGAGTTCGCGGTCGAGGCCCAGGCCCTACTCAGCGTGACGCTGGAGAATGCGGTCGGCTAACGCGCGCTCGCATCGAAACAACTACCTGCCGCCGGCGCATCCGTGCCCGGCGGCGCAACGATTAACAACAGGCTTTTTTAGGCAGGATCAACTTTATGCTGTCCATTAAGAATCTGCACGCAGAAATTGAAGGTGCCCCTATTCTGCGCGGCATCAATCTCGAAGTAGGCGCCGGCGAAACCCATGCCATCATGGGTCCGAACGGCTCGGGCAAATCAACGCTGGCCAGCATTCTCGCCGGGCGCGAAGACTACGACATTACTGCTGGCAGCGTCACTTATCAGGGCAAGGATTTGCTGGAGCTGGCTGCAGACGAGCGCGCCTGTGAAGGTATCTTCCTGGGCTTCCAATATCCGGTCGAGATTCCCGGCGTATCCAACCTATACATGCTGCGCGCGGCACTCAATGCCCGCCGGGCTTATCATGGCGAGCCGGAAATCAACGCCATGGATTTCATGCAGCTGATCAACGACAAGGTCGCCCATGTCAACATGAACATGGACATGGTCAAGCGCGGCGTCAACGAAGGCTTCTCCGGCGGCGAGAAGAAGCGCAACGAAGTGTTTCAAATGTTGGTGCTGGAGCCGACCCTGGCCATTCTCGACGAAACCGACTCCGGCCTCGACATCGACGCACTCAGAATCGTCGCCAACGGCATCAACACCCTGCGCTCACCCGAGCGCGCCACGATTCTCGTCACCCACTACAAACGCTTGCTCGAGCACGCCAAGCCTGACTATGTGCATGTGCTTGCCCATGGTCAAATCGTCCAGTCCGGCGGCCCGGAACTGGCCGATGAACTGGAAGAAAAGGGCTACACCGCGATCGAAGCCGAGCAGGAGACGGCCTGAGTCATGGACCAGATCACCCCCGCAATGGATTATTATCTCGCCGAATTCACGCGCGTGGAACGCAATCTGCCGGGCGCGGACAAAATCGGCGAGCAGCGCCAAGACGGTTTGCGTGCCTTCACCGCCCACGGCTTTCCCACGGTGCGTGAAGAAGACTGGAAATACACCGATCTGCGACCGCTGTCCAAGCATACGTTCGAAATCAGCGACCAGGCAGCCAAGCTCGACGCGGACACGCTCGCGGCCTGCATTCCCGAGGCCCTGGATGCCTATCGCGTGGTTGTCGTCGATGGTCATTTCGTCGCCGACCTGTCACAACTCTCGGGCCTGCCGGCAGGTGTTCATATTGGCAGCTTTGCCGATTACTTGAACGACAATGCCAAAGCCTCCATCCAGCACCCGCTGCTGGACAAGCAGCCCGGCAGCCTGGTGGCCATGAATGCCGCCTTCGTCACCGACGGAGTGCATGTCGAGTTGCAGCGCAATGCAGTGCTCGACAAACCACTGCATGTGATCACGCTTGCCAGCGGCAGCGAGGACGAGCGCATGGCACAGGTGCGCCATCGCTTTGAGCTGCATGAAAACAGCCAGGCCACGATCATCGAGCATTATATCGGCGTGGGCGAGCTGGCCTACTTCACCAACGCGGTGACCGAGGCCGTAACCCACGCCAATGCCCAGCTCACGCGCTGCCGCCTGCAGGAAGAATCCCCGCGCCGCGGCTACCACGTGTCCGTGCTGTTCGCCCACCAGGAGCGCGACAGCCGCATCTATAATCATAGTTTCGATCTCGGTGGGCGGCTGGCGCGTATCGACACCCACACCTGGCTGGGCGGCGAGAACACCGAAATCGGGCTGTATGGCGTATTCATCGGCAACGACCGCCAGCACATCGACAACCACACCCGGGTCGATCACGCCATCCCGCACGGCACCAGCCGCGAAATCTTCAAAGGTGTTCTGGATGGCCGCAGCCGCGGCGTGTTCAACGGCAAGATCGTCATTCACCAGGACGCACAGAAAACCGATTCCGAGCAATCCTCGGATACCTTGCTGCTGTCCAAGAAGGCCGAGATCGATGCCAAGCCGGAACTGGAAATCTACGCCGACGACGTCATCGCCGCCCATGGCTCGACCGTGGGCCAACTCGATGAGGACGCCGTCCACTACCTGCGCAGCCGCGGCATCGACGAAACCGGCGCGCGCGCGATCCTGACCTACAGCTTTGCCCGCGAACTGGTGCAAATGCTGAACATGGAGCCGCTCGAGCGCTATATTGAAAGCACGCTCATGACCAAGCTGCCCGGCGGCGAGCTGTTTGCCAACGTGGTTTAATGATGCAAGTCCAAGCCCACAACACCATGGCGCCCGCTTTTGACGCCGAACGCATGCGCGCCGATTTTCCGGTGCTGGGCGAAACCCTGCCCGGCGGCCGCCGGCTGGTTTATCTGGACAATGCCGCGACCACGCAAAAGCCGAACGCGGTCATCGAGGCGTTGGATGCCTACTATCGGCATGCCAACGCCAATGTCCATCGCGCCATCCACACGCTGTCGCAGCGCGCCACGCAGCAATACGAGGCCGCACGCGACAGCATCGCGACGTTCATCAATGCGGCTTCGCGTGAGGAGATCATCTTCACCCGCGGCACCACCGACAGCATCAACCTGGTCGCCGCCACCTATGGCGCCAGCAAGCTGAAGGCCGGCGACGAGGTGTTGATCACCGGGCTTGAGCACCACTCCAACATCGTGCCCTGGCAGCTCGTCTGCGAGCGCACCGGCGCTTCCCTGGTGGTGGTGCCGGTCAACGATGCCGGCGAAGTCTCGGCAGACGATTTTGCCGCCAGGCTGAGCGAGCGCACGCGCATCGCCGCCTTCGGCCATATTTCCAACGCGCTGGGCACGATCCTGCCGATCGAGGAAATGATCGCGCATGCCCATGCCGCCGATGTCCCGGTGCTGATCGACGGCGCCCAGGCCATCGCCCACACCCCGGTGGACGTGCAGGCCCTGGATGCCGATTTCTACGCTTTCTCCGGGCATAAGATGTTCGGGCCGACCGGCATCGGCGTATTGTACGGCAAGGCGGAACTGCTCGATGCCATGCCGCCGTGGCAGGGTGGCGGTGACATGATCGAAACCGTCACTTTCGACGGCAGCACCTGGAACACCCTGCCCTACAAGTTCGAAGCCGGCACGCCGAATATCGCCGGCGCCGTCGGCCTGGGCGCCGCCGTCGAATACCTGCGCCAGTTTGATCTCGCCGCCATTGCAGCGCACGAGCACGAACTGTTGCTGAGCGCAACCAATGCCGTCCGCGACATCCCTGGCCTGCGCATCATCGGCACGGCGCGGCACAAAGCCGCCACCCTGTCGTTGGTCATGGAACAGGCCCATGCCCAAGACATCGGCACGCTACTGGACGAAACTGGCGTTGCCGTGCGCACCGGCCACCATTGTGCCATGCCGCTGATGCAGCACTTCGGCATCAGTGCCACCGCGCGCGCCTCGTTCGCCGCCTATAACACCATGGATGATGTAACTGCGCTGGTCGAAGGCCTGCACAGCGTGCAGCGCGTTTTCAGCTAACGAGAAACTTTATGAGCGAATGGATTGACGTCGCCCAAGCAGGCGAAATCGAAGACGGCGGCTGCCGTGTGGTCGATGTGGACGACATCATGGTTGCAGTGTTTCATTATCAAGGCGAGTACTACGCCATCGAAGACACCTGCACCCACGACGGCGGCGAGCTCGCCAGCGGCGAACTGGACGGCTGCGAAGTCATCTGCCCGCGCCATGGCGCCCGCTTCTGCATCAAAGACGGCGAAGCCCTGACCCCACCCGCCTATGAAGACGTCGACACCTATTCAACTCGCGTCGACAACGGCATGGTGCAGGTATATGCAGAACCGGATTAGCCTCACTATAGAATAGCGCCGGCCATCCCGGGGCCGAGGAGCCGCATTACCACGTCATACTCTGGCATGTGCCGCAGGATGAGGCGAATCTGGAGTAGTTGCGCCATGAAACGTCGCGACTTTCTGCACACCGGCGGGTGGCTGCTCGCCGGTGCCACCCTTGCGCCCGGCGCCGTGTTCGCCACGCAGGCCACGGTCATCAAGATGATCAGCAAGAACGCGGGCGCCGCCAAGCTCTTCGGCTATTTCCAAGGCGAGGCGGGAACCGAAGACTGGAAGCCGATGCCCGCGGCGGCACATAAAGAACTTCCCGTCAATCGAGGCCATCATGCAACAGCACGGGATCTCTGCTCAGGGTGATGCAGCGTAGAGTTTGTTCAGGCAGGTGCGTACACACTTTCCACAACCAGATTGGCGCTGTCCAGCCCGCGGAAATGATTGACTTCCAGCCGATAAACCAAGCTGATGTGATCCCCCACCGCCACAGAGTTCGTCTGGTTGAATGCAATGGCATCGATCGGTGTTTCGCTGCCAACCGGTTGCACGACCATCTTCAGATGCGCGCCCTTCAATAAGCGTTGCGACAAAACCTGGAAGCGCCCATGAAAAAGTGGCGCTTCAAACCCGGGCCCCCACGGCCCCGCATCGCGCAGGCATAGTGCCGTTGGCAGATTCAACTCCGATGCCGCTAATGGGCCATCGGTGACAATACGATCATCAAGCAGCGCCGGTGACAGGCGCTTCGCGACGCTGTCCGCAAACACGCGGCAAAAGTCAGCCAAACGGTCGTGTTCCAGCGTCAGCCCAGCCGCATGCGCGTGCCCGCCAAAGCGCGTCATGAGCGTCGCATCGCTTGTCGCCATGCCGGCCAGCACATCACGAATATGCAGGCCGTCAATCGAGCGCGCCGACCCTTTGAGTTGCCGACCTTCGCCAGAGCGCGCAAACGCAACCACCGGACGCCGGTAACGCTCGCACAGGCGACCGGCCAGCAAGCCGACGATACCTTCGTGCCAATGCTCATCGAACAAGGCGAGACCGGCGGGCAGTGCTTCCAATTCCTGATGCTGCTCCAATGCCTGCTGCGCTTCAGCCTGCATGTCGGCCTGCATTGCCCGGCGCTGGTCATTGAGCGCGGACAAGTGCATGGCATATTGGGCGGCGACATGCTGCTGCCTCGCACGCAGGCAGACGATGCCTTCACGCATGTCGTCCAGCCGCCCGGCGGCATTCAGCCGCGGCGCAATGCCAAAGCCGATGTCGGCAGTGGTCAGCCGCGCAGCATCACGTCCGGCTGCCTTGATCAGCGCCGCTATGCCTGGACGCGCACGCCCGGCATGAATGCGGCGCAAACCCTGCGCCACCAGCAACCGATTGAGATGATCCATCGGCACCACGTCAGCCACCGTGCCGAGCGCGACCAAATCCAGATAAGCACTCATGTTTGGCAGCTTGCTGTCATGGCCCTTGCGCCGCAATCGCCCGCGCAGGGCCGCCATGACGTAGAATGCGACCCCCACACCGGCCAGATTGCGGCCAAATGCGCCGCAACCAGGTTGGTTGGGGTTGATGATGGCGTCCGCGTCCGGCAGGGTCACACTCGGCAGGTGGTGATCGGTTATCAGCACCTGCCAGCCGGCGGCGCGAGCGGCCGCAACACCGGCATGGCTGGAAATGCCGTTATCGACCGTAATCAGCAATCCTGGCGGGCCGCCTTGTTCGCGCACGGCTGCGACCACTGCTGGTGACAGGCCGTAGCCGTGCTCCATGCGATTGGGTATGAAGCAATCAATGCTGTTTGCGCCCATGGCCGAGAGGGCATCACAGACCAGCGCCGCACTGGTGGCACCATCGGCATCGAAATCGCCAACAACGAGTATGCGATGATCTGTGATCAACGCTGCTTCGAGCAGATCGCAGGCAGTTTCAATGCCATGCAGCGCCTTGTAATCCGGCAGTTGCGTCAGGCTGTAGTCCAGTTCTTGGCGATCACGCACGCCGCGTGCTGCGTACAGACGCTGCAGCAGCGGCGGCAGGCCGGCCAGCGCCGGTGCCTGCGGCACCGCGCGCGTGATAATGCGTGGTGCTTTCTTCTGCAAATGGCTTACAGCGCGGCTTCGATCACGCGGGTGATCGCTGTGCGATCGGCGGCAATGGTTTCGATGGCGGCGACGCCACCGCCCTGCTCGATGGCCATGTCCGGGTCCTTGAGCCCGTGTCCGGTCAAGGTACAGACCACGGTGCTGTCGTTGGCGATGCGCCCGGCCTCGATATCGCGCAGCGCGCCGGCCACCGAGGCGGCGGACGCCGGCTCGCAGAAGATGCCTTCGCGCTCCGCCAGCCGTTTCTGGGCCGCCAGGATGGCGCTGTCGTCCAGCTCGGCAAAATGCCCGCCGGACTCATCATGCGCCGCCCAGGCCAGATCCCAGCTTTGCGGATTGCCGATGCGAATCGCCGTGGCCACGGTCTCCGGTTCGGCCACGGCGGCACCGCGCAGAAAGGGGGCACTGCCGCTGGCCTGGTAGCCGTGCATTTTCGGGCGCTGTGCGCAATCGCCGCTGTCGTGCAACTCCGTATAGCCCATCCAGTAGGCGCTGATGTTGCCGGCGTTGCCAACCGGCAGACAATGGTAATCCGGCGCCTGGCCGAGCTGCTCGGCAATCTCGAAGGCGGCAGTCTTCTGCCCGTGCAGGCGATAGGGGTTGATCGAATTGACGATTGCGACCGGCACGGTCTCGGCGATTTCGCGCACCAGGCGCATGCCGTCGTCGAAATTGCCTTGG
>DATGUT010000169.1:0-3730 GCA_035301185.1 Salinisphaeraceae bacterium | reverse complement strand
AGAGAAACAGGCCGCCCGCCACGTTTACGAATACCGGCTGACAAACAATGAAGCCCCGTGGCTGATTCTGCTGACACCGTGCGAAACGGTTGAGCAGGCGACCGAAAGCCTGAAAGACCGATATGGCGCCGAGCGCGTAATTGCCGTGCGCCGCAAACAGATTACCAAGATGGAGACTGAAAAATGAGCGCAAGCGAACAAGAGCTGAGGAGCAATGGCCAACCACTGGAGACGCACGATGAACCCTGAAACTGAAGTACTGATGAAGTTCCAATCTGGCGGCGCTTATCACGATGTGTTTAACGAGCGCAACCGCAAGCGCATAGAAGAGCTGCGCGAATGGGCCGAAGAAACGCACCGTGTGCGCGGACTCTTTCGCTGGAACGCGTACAGGTACGGCGTGCTGCGCGAGGCCTGGCTGGAGCTGCAGAAACAATTTGCCGCCAAGCGAGGATGGCGAGTGGCTGGCAGGCCATTTAGCACCGCGCAGCTGCTGGAGGGCAGGCATAACAGAAATGATGCTGATTATTGCGGGATCAGTGGCTTGCCATACATGGACCATTGCGAGTACTACCGATTGCCACAGCGACCATACAGGCCGGCGGCAATCGTCACGCACTCGTACTCCACCCCGGGCGATATACGGGCGTATGCCAACAGCAACGGATTCTGCTGCGAGTTCCTGCCGTGGAGCTGGTACTGCCCTGGTGAGACTGTGGCGGCTGTGATAACTGCAAAGAATTCAGCCACCGGCCGGGAGGTAAGAAATGATTGAACACAACCTGACCCAAGACGAGCTGCAATTCATGGCCGCGCGGCTCAAGAACAAGCCGCGCAAGGTCTGGCACTGGATCGGCAGGCGCGACGACCGCATCAATGGCGTGACGGTTGCAATGCATGATGGCGTCATCACCGAGGCGGTTGCCGACGACTGCGACGACACCGCGCGCATCATCAGGGTTGTTCACGACGCGCTGGTGCAATCGCATGCTGCGCGCTCCCGGTCCGCGAAAAAGGCGGCACAGAAGCGTGCCGAGCGCATGGCCAAAGCCACCTATGAAGCAGCGCGCCGGCTCAAGCAGGATACGCTGGCGCCGAAGCACAACTGCATCATCTGCGGCCGCGGGCTGGGCGATGATGAATCCATCCAGCGCGGCATCGGCAGTGAGTGCTGGCAGCGCGTCCTGGACATCGTGCACCTGCTCGACCGCAGCGCCGAGTTCATGGGCGACAGCTTTCCGCTGGTCCAGCTGCACGCGGTGCTGCCTGACTTCGAACGCTTCATGCGGTGCCTCGACGATGCAAAATACTTTGATCGAGTTACCAATGAAATTGCCGAGGAGGCCAGCAGGCTCTGCGACGACCCGGATTACGTGGAGCCTGACCTGCCGGACGACATCAAGGCCTGGCCGAATGATTACTGGCAGGACGTGTTCCAGACCTGGGCCGAGATGTCCGATCTGTGCTTCAAGGGCACCAGGGGATTCAGGCCGGATGAGGAAGTCATCTCGGCTTAAAGGCAACGCCGGGCGGCCTTGAACAACAGCCCGGCGCCACCCACAGACAGCCGGCATTGCCGGCAAGGGGATATTGTACATGACCGTAGCGCTTACGATTGTTGCGTCATACGCAGCCGGTGTACTTGCCGGTATCGCAGTGGGCCTCCAGCTCGCTAAACCACAGAAGTGCAATCACATGGAGCTGAGCACATCCGACAACCATATTCAGCTGCGACGCGATGCCGTACGGCAGCTGATCCAGCGCCAGGAGGTAATGGCCAGCATGGCGGGTGATGCAGCTATGGTCGAGGCCCGGCTGCGACAGATGCGCGAAGCATCCAACCGGATGGCGCGGCAACTCAGCAGGCTGCGCTGACCAACGAAGTGATACAACCGCCCCGGCTTCGGTCGGGGCTTTCTTTTGTGGGGACTATAGATGCGCTCGAGCGCCAGCTAGGATGCCATGGCGCTACCCAGCAACATCCTAGCCGTGGCCCCTTGAAGGTTCGACTTGAACGCTAGCAGCATAATGTAATGTTATAATATAACCATGAAGATGTTGCCGAACAACAACTTGAAGCAGCTCAAGACGAAGCGCAGGCCGCTGCTGAGTGCTGCCAACAACCATCGGCGCCGGCTCAAGACCACACAGCGCAACCAGCAGCGCATGCGTGTGTGGCGCCAGGACCCGCGGTGTTACATGTGCGGCATCGTGTTGCCGTACGAGAAGTTCGAGCTGGATCACGTTGTGCCGCTGCACCTTGGCGGCAGTACCGACGACACCAATGTTGGTGTTGCGTGCCTGGAATGTCATCGTGAGAAGACCAACCGCGAGCTGCGTGCCAGGGCGGGGAGGTGAAATATATATGAAAGCTATGTTGCACTGCACCACCCACCCCTCTCATGAAGAGATTTTTTTACCCATGCATAGAAACTTAGCCGAGGCTAAATTATGGATCGCAGAGACAAAGATATTAACGAAGCTCTTGATTTCCTTCGCAATTCCATGAATGACGAGCACGAGGAAACCAAGGTGCGCCAAATTTCAGCAAAGACAATCCTTAGCTTTTACCGTGACATAGCGGCATCCGCTGGCAAGAAGCGGCAGGCTGAAGACCGCGCATTGAAGCTGGTCAAGGGCAAGTTCGCACCGGCTAAGCGCCCGGCTGCGCGTTGAACATCCCGGCCCCGATATACCCCGAGTCTGCCGAGCGGGCGGTTGAGCTGTTCGGCGACTTGCGCCTGCCGGACGTACCCGGCAAGCCCCTCATGCGCGAGGCCATGCCGCAGTGGGCATTTGACCTGGTGGCGGCCCAGTTCGGAGGGCTCGACCCTGAAACAGGCCGCCAGACCATCCGCGAGACGCTGGTTCTGATCGCCAAAAAATCGGGGAAGACCACCGTGGCAGCTGGCCTGATGCTAGTAGCCAACATTCTGTCATGGCGTGAGAACGACGAATTCTTGATCTTGTCGGCGACGAAGGAAGCGGCCAGCACTGCTTACAACGCCGCCAGCGGCATGGTGCGCGCCGACCCGGAATTGCGCGAGCTGTTTCACGTCCGCAGCCATGTGAGAGAAATCAGACACCGTGTAACCGACAACACCATCAAGGTTGTGGCCGCTGACTCCAGCATCGTTGCCGGCAAGCTGGCCGGGCATGTCCTAGTGGACGAATTGTCTTTCTTGGCACAGAAGCGCGGCGCCGAGGCCATGCTGATGGAAGCCGTCGGCGGCCTGACTGCGAGGCCGGAAGGCTGGGTCATTTACTTGACAACGCAGTCTGACAGCCCGCCAGTAGGTGTTTTCCGTTCAAAGCTTCAGTATGCGCGCCAGGTTGCTAACGGTGAAGTGGAGGACGAAAGCTTCCTGCCGGTGCTGTTCGAGCCACCGCCTGGCGCCGATCCCCACGACCCGGCCATTTTCCGCTACGGTAACCCCTCGCTGGGCTACAGCGTGGACGAGGGCTGGCTCAGGCGCCAATACGAATCAGTCAGGAACGCCACGGACGGCAGCTTCCAGCTTTTCATGGCCAAACACGCGAATGTGGAAATCGGCATGGCCACGAGCTCCGACATCTGGCCCGGTGCGGTCTATTGGGAGCGCCAGGAGGTGCCGTTGACGCTCGACGCCATTCTGGAGCGCAGCGAGGTCATCACTGTCGGCATTGACGGTGGCGGCCTTGACGACTGGCTCGGCCTGTACATCTTGGGCCGGGACAGGACGGACAAGAA
>DATGUT010000168.1:0-18021 GCA_035301185.1 Salinisphaeraceae bacterium | reverse complement strand
GGGCGCCGGCCGCGTGTTCCGGCCGTTCATGCGCGGGCCACTACAGCCGCTGGGCGCCAAGATCCCGCCCCGCCAGAAGCAGATACCGAGCGTCGACACCAGCACCGCAACGCGGCGCATGCTGGTGCTCAGCGGCTGCGTGCAGCCCAGCGCGGCGCCGGCGACGAATGCCGCGGCAGCGCAGGTGCTGGCACGCTTCGGCATTGCATTGGTCACAGCCTCGCAAGCCGGTTGCTGCGGCGCATTAAATCGACATCTGAGTGCAAGCGAAGCCGCTGACGCCCAGGCCCGCGCCAACATCGACGCCTGGTGGCCACACATCGAAGCAGGTGCCGAGGCCATCGTCATGACCGCCAGCGGCTGCGGCGCGGAAGTGGCCGAATATGGCTATATCCTGCGTCATGACCCGGAATATGCCGACAAGGCGGCGCGCGTATCCGCGCTGACCCGCGACTTGAGCGACGTGCTCGGCGCCGAGGACCTGCGCCGACTCGGCAACATCGGCCGCGGGCGCAAGATCGCCTACCACCCGCCGTGCACGCTGCAGAACGCGCCGGCGCTGCAGGATCGGGTCGCCAGCATTCTCGGCCATGCCGGTTTCCAGCTGACAGCGGTCGCCGACCGGCACCTGTGCTGCGGCTCCGCCGGCAGTTACTCCATCCTGCAGGCGGATATCTCCAACCAGCTGCGCCGCGACAAGCTGGCAGCGCTCGGCGCCGGCCAGCCGGAGCTGATCGTGACCGCCAACATCGGCTGTCAGCTGCACCTGGACAGCGCCAGCACGGTGCCGGTCCACCACTGGATCGAATTGCTGGCCGACGCCGGTTGAACCCCGCGCGGAGGACGCAGTCCAAGCTGTTGTGCCCGCAGGATCACGCTTGGCATCTGCATGGCGAGCGTTGCATGCGCCAGGCGGGATATGCACAGTACTCGGGATGGGTACACTCAGCCATGGCTCAAGAACCATCGAGCCGGCCAAGCCGCGCAGCTGGATATTTCTGGTAATGCAAGACCTGATTCGACAACCGGGCAGCCGCTTCATGGCGCTGCTTGTTTTCTGCCTCTATATTTGGGCCGGCGCCGTGGCGGCGGCCGATTACAATCTGCCGCAGCTCGGCGAACCAGCGAATGCGGCTTTGTCTCCGGCCGAAGAGGAACGCCTGGGCGCCCGCGTGGTGGCACAGCTGTTACAGGGCAACCATATTCTTGAGGATACTGAGCTGCAGGCTTATTTGCGGCAGGTCGGCCAGCAACTGCTCCAGGCCAGTGACCGGGATGCGAGCGACTTCCATTTCTTCGCGGTACGCGACGGCAGCATAAATGCCTTCGCCCTGCCGGGCGGCCACATCGGTGTCAATACCGGTCTGCTAACCGAAACGGACAGCGAGAGCGAACTGGCCGGTGTCATGGCCCATGAAATCGCGCATGTCACCCAGCGTCACATCGCGCGCCAATTCCAGGCCACCAAGGGCACGCAATGGGCTTCGCTGGCGGCGCTGCTGGCCGCGGCATTGCTCAGCGGCGGTGATGGCGATGTCATGGAGGCGGCCATTACCGGCAGTATTTCCATGTCGCATCAGCAGAGCCTCGGCTTTACCAGGGCCCACGAAGCAGAGGCGGATCATGTCGGCATCCGCCGCCTGGCTGCGGCCCATTTTGATCCCAATGCGATGGCCACGTTCTTCGGCAAGCTGCAGCGGCGTTCCCGCCTGTACGGGCAGCAACCGCCGCAAATCCTGTTGTCGCATCCGGTTACCACCACCCGCATTGCCGAGGCCCGCGCCCGGGCTGAGGATTATCCGGCGCTGCGGGTCCGCGAATCGACCGACTATGCCTTGATGAAAGAGCGTGCGCGCGTGCTTGCCACGGCACAGTACGGCGAATTGCTCCGCTATTATCGCAACGTTGGCGCACCGGACAATGGCAATCCGGCTGACACCTATGGCTATGCGCTGACCCTCATGCGCAGCGGCGCCGCGAGCCAGGCGGTGGAACTGCTGCAGGCGCTTGCACAAGAGCACGCTGAGCAATTCCATTATGTTACGGCTCTAGCCGAAGCACAGAAAATGGCCGGCCAGCCGCAAGCCGCCGAGGCGACGCTGCAACAGGCGCTGAGCCGTTTTGGCGACAAGCCGGCGCTGGTGCTGCAGTATGCCGGTCTGCTGTTGGCAAACAACCAGCCGCAGGCCGCCAGAGCCTTGCTCAAGAGGCACCCCAGCCTGGTTGCCAGCAATGATCGCGCCCAGGAAATCCTGGCCGAAGCAGCCGGCAAGCAGGATCGGCTGGGCGAGGCTTATTATCATCAAGCGCAGTACTTTCGCATGCGCGGGGCCTATGTCCCCGCGATTCGTCGTCTGCGCACCGTACTGCACCGCAATCAGCTGGGCAGCGTGGATCGAGACCGGTTGAACGCCCTGCTCGGACAAATCATTCGCGACTGCAACCGCGCCTGGTCCGAGCGCGAGTGTCGCCAACGGGTGCTTGACCGCAGCCTGGATTAGCTCTGCTGCACTTGCTCGCCCGGCACGATGTCGTGCACCGGCACCATGCTGTTCCATTGCCGGCAACGCGGGCACTGCCAATGCAGGTAGCGCCCGGAAAAACCGCAGTGCCCACAATGATAGGTCGAGCGGCGCTCAATAATGCGGCTCAACAACTGCCGCAGGCTGACCAGCGGCCCGGTCAGGCCGCCATGCGTGCCCGCTTCGGTCAGCTCCAGCAATTGATGAAAACCGATCCAGCTGGCCCGTTGCTGCAGATACTGGGACAAATGGGCAATCGCCTCATCAGTACGCTGCTGTTCGTGCAGCAGGCGCGTGAAAGCGATATGCGGCTCCACGTGGTCAGTGGCTGCCATCAGTTCTCGCAAATGGTGCGCGTAACCACGTGTGTCCTGCAGTTGCTCATAGCAGCGCCGCATGGGTTTGATGATCTCGCAGATGAAATCGGCATCCTGTCTTTGCACCTGGCGATAAATACGGATGGCGAGGCGCCAATCGGCATCCTGTTCCGCCAGCGCGCCGCGCAGCAACGTGGCGCGAACACAGCCGCGATAAGCACTGCGCGCCTGGCGCAGATACTGGCGTTTGCTGTCGCGCCGGCCATCGGCTGGCAGATCTTCGGCCAATTCGCAGAAATACTGGGCTATCACCGGGCGCAGGGAATAACCGCGTATTTTTTCCAACCGCCGGGTGCATTCAATCGCCTTTGACCATTCTCGTTCCTGCTCGTAAATCGTCACCAGACCGGCGCTGGCACGGTCGAGGAAAGATTCCTGTCCGAGCAATTGCAGAAACAGGTTTTCGGCCCGATCGAGCACGCCGGCACGCAGATAGTCCCGCGCCAGTTCCAACCGTGCCTGATTGCGATGAGCGGGGCTCAAATGCGGCCGCGCGACCAGATTTTCATGCACGCGCAAGGCACGATCCACTTCGCCTTGGCGCCGAAACAAATTGCCCAGCGCCAAATGCGTTTCCACGGTGTCATTATCCACATCGAGCGCCCGAATGAAGGCCTCGATGGCGCGATCGGATTCATCATTGACCAGATGGCCGATGCCGCGCAGGTAATCCGGATTCAGTCGGGATGGGGAAGATTCAACTTCGTCATCGACGCTGTGGCGCCCGCGGATGTACCACCCTGAGGCCGCCGCCAGTGGCAGCAGCAGGAACAGCCCCCAAATGCCGTCAAGCATCTTGGATGGGCATGCTCCGCAGATTGCGTATCTCGGCCTGCGCGTCTTTCAGCTTGCGGCGCGATTTGGCCAGGCGGGCACGCAGGCGGGTGAGTTTATACAGCAATGTCAACAAGGCCACGATAAAGCCCAACACGAACGCCACCAGCAGCAATACGATCAGCGGTGCATCGGCACGGGTCCACAGTAGATCAACGGTTATCTGCTGCAGATTCAGGACACTGAAAGCGGCGCCTACAATGAGTGCAAGCAAAATGAGGATTATTCTGAAGAATGCAGCCATTATCTGAAGTCCGCCGGGGTTAATGCGTGATGCCGGCTTGAGAAAGCCGGCCGATTAGATCGCAGTGTGACCGAAATCCTGACCAATGAAATTGCCTGCGCCAGGAGCATCCTTACGATTTGGGCACGTTGTCGACGCGCTCGCGCAGTTCCTTGCCGGGCTTGAAGTGCGGCACGAATTTACGCGGAATGTCGACCGCAGCGCCCGTTTTCGGGTTGCGCCCGCGCCGCGCCGGCCGGTCGTGCACGGTGAAGCTGCCAAAGCCGCGGATCTCGATGCGACCGCGCTGTGACAACTCGCCCGTCATGCGGTCCAGTAATAATTTTGCCGCCAACTCCACATCGCGCTGCGACATGTGCGGCTGGCTCTGCACCAGCCTTTCGATAAGTTCCGATTTCGTCATAACTGCCAGTTCCCCGTAGCCTGGATCAATCAAGCCGGCTTGTTGCCGCCTCCTCTTGTTACAAGGCTAGTTAAAGCAGGCCAGGTACGCAAGTGGCGGAATGGACTTGCAATTCATAATGTAACATGCATGGCGCCTCGCACTCTGACACGGCCCCGGCAGGCAGATTGCTCCGCTGCTGCCGGGGCCGCGACTGGCTCGCTCTGCTCAGCGGTCGTCCTGCGCATCGATTTGCTCTTTCAGCAAATCGCCAAGGCTGGTGGTGCCGGATGAGGCCGAATCGACATCGGCATATTCGCGAATGGCATCGCGCTCTTCTTTCTCTTCCTTGGCCCGGATGGACAGGCTGATGGTGCGATTCTTGCGATCCACGCCGACAAAGCGTGCCTCTACTGCCTCACCTTCGGTCAGCGCCGTACGCGCATCCTCGACCCGATCACGGGCAATATCCGAAGCGCGGATATAGCCGCTCACGCCATTGCCGAGATCAATGCTCGCGCCGCGCGCATCAACGGTGTTGATAGTGCCGGAGACAATGCTGCCCTTCTTGTGCGCGGCCACGTATTCAGCCAGCGGATCCTGCGCCAGCTGTTTGATGCCGAGGGAAATGCGCTCCCGGTCTGCGTCAATGGACAGCACCACGGTTTCGACTTCCTGGCCCTTCTGGTACTGGCGTACGGCTTCGTCACCGGATTCGCTCCAGGACAGATCCGACAGGTGCACCAGGCCGTCGATGTTGCCCGGCAGGCCGACGAACACGCCAAAGTCGGTGATCGACTTGATCTTGCCGCTGACATGGTCGTTGCGCTGGTAATTCTCGGCGAACTCTTCCCACGGGTTGGGCTTGCACTGCTTCATGCCGAGCGAGATGCGCCGTCTTTCCTCGTCAATGTTGAGCACCATGACCTCGACTTCGTCGCCGATGCTGACGACTGCCGACGGATTTGCATTCTTGTTGGTCCAGTCCATTTCGGACACGTGCACCAAGCCTTCCACGCCTTCCTCGATTTCGACGAAGGCGCCGTAGTCGGTGATGTTGGTGACATTGCCGAACAGGCGCGTGCTTTCCGGGTAGCGGCGGCCGATATCGACCCACGGATCGTCCCCGAGCTGCTTCAGGCCCAGCGAGACGCGCGTGCGCTCGCGATCGAACTTGAGCACCTTGACCTCGATTTCCTCGCCCACGCTGACCACTTCGCTCGGATCCTTGATGCGCTTCCAGGACATGTCGGTAATGTGCAGCAGGCCATCGATGCCGCCGAGATCGACGAACGCACCGTAGTCCACCAGATTCTTGACGATGCCCTTGAGGACAATGCCTTCCTGCAGCGTATCCAGCAGCTGCTTGCGCTCTTCACTGTACTCTTCCTTGAGCACGTCACGGCGCGAGACGACGACGTTGTTGCGGCCGCGATCAAGCTTGATGACGCGGAATTCGAGCGGCTTGCCTTCCAGGTAAGTGGTATCGCGCACCGGGCGGATGTCGACCAGCGAGCCTGGCAGGAACGCGCGGATGCTGCCCACGTCGACGGTGTAGCCACCCTTGACCTTGCCGCTGATCTGGCCAACGATGGATTCGCTGTTTTCATAGGCTTCGGCAAGAAAGTCCCAGGTGCGGATGCGCTCGGCCTTCTCCTTGGACACGCGGGTGGCGCCAAAACCATCCTCGACTGCCTCCAGCGCCACTTCGACCCGGTCGCCTTCTGCAACGGAGAGCTCGCCGCTTTCATCAAAGAACTGCTCTATCGGGATAACGCCTTCTGACTTCAGCCCGGCATCGACGATGACCACGTCGGGTTTGATTTCCAGTATCTCCGCATTGATCAGAGAACCGGGCTGCATGGTGCGTCCCTGCAGACTTTGTTCGAATAACTCGGCGAAACTTTCAGACATGTGTGGGGATAATCCTGCGATGCCGCGAACCTGCGGCACCATCTGTTGCTGATGTATCTCCGCAGCCGGCATTGCGCCGCCTGCGGCCCTGTTGCCGTCAGGGCAGGCGCTTACAACCAGCCCTTGCGGCGAATAAGGCCGCGCATTTTTTGCAATGACGCGGCCTCGGTTTCTCCGGTGGTGTCAATGCAGATGGCATCGGCAGCCGGCTTCAGAGGAGACGAAGCCCGTGCAGCATCGCGCGTGTCACGGGCCACGATCTCATCGTATATCTGAGCAAGAATAGCATTGTCGGGTTGCGCCGACAACTGGTTTCTGCCTTGCAACTGCGCATGGCGGCGCGCTGCGCGTTCTGCTGCAGAGGCTGTCACGTAAAATTTCAACTCTGCATCGGGAAACACCACTGTACCCATGTCGCGACCGTCGGCCACCAAGCCCGGCTGGCTGCGAAACGCGCGTTGGCGCTGCAGCAATGCCGCACGTATCTCGGGGAGCGCGGCCCAGCACGATGCGGCGGCTGAAATCTGATCACTGCGAATCGCAGCCGTCACGTCTGCATGCTCGCAAAACACGGCCGCCGCTGCGCCGTCCGCAGATGTGAATTCGATGCTCAGGCTGTGCGCCGCCGCAGCCACGCGCGCTATTTGTTGTGCATCGTCCGGTTGCAGGCCGTGTTGCACGGCGTACCAGCCGACCACTCGATACAAAGCGCCGCTGTCGAGCAGGCGCCAATCCAATTCAGCCGCCAGCGCCGCCGCCAGCGTGCCCTTGCCGGCGCCGCTCGGGCCATCCAGCGTAATGACCGGCGCCGGCATCAGGTAGCTGCCGCGGCGCTGTCGATGGCCAGACCCGCAGTGCGCGCCTGAGTGACGAAATCGGGGAACGAGGTGGCGACATTGTCGCAGTCGTTGATGCGGATTTCGCCATTGGCGCGCGGCGCGGCCATGGCAAAGGCCATGGCGATGCGGTGATCACCATGACTGTCGATCGTGCCGCCGCTGAACGCGGCGCCCTGCGGCGTGCCGGTAATCGCCAGGCCATCGGCAAACACTTCCACCTCGACCCCCAGCGTCATCAGACCGGCGGCCATGGCCGCGATGCGATCAGTTTCCTTGACTCGCAGCTCTGCGGCATTGCGCAGCCGCGTCGTGCCACGTGCACAGGCGGCGGCAATAAACAGCGCCGGGAATTCGTCGATCGCGAGCGCCACTGCATCGCCGCCGATGTCAATGCCCTGCAATTCGCCGCCGCGCATGGTCAGATCCGCCACCGGCTCGCCGGACAAGATGCGCTCGTTGCTCAGGCTGAGATCGGCGCCCATGGCGAGCAGCAGGTCAATGATGCCGCGCCTGGTGGGGTTGATGCCCACCGCCGGCAAGTGCAGTTCGCTGCCGGGACTGATGGCGGCACCGACTAGAAAGAAGGCGGCCGAGGACAAGTCTCCCGGCACACTCACGTCGCGGGCATGCAGGCGCGCGCCGCCGCGCAGCGTGACCTGGCGCTCTGTGGTTTCGATGTCGGCGCCAAAGGCGGCCAGCATGCGCTCACTGTGATCGCGGCTGACGCCCGGCTCGCGCACCGTGGTTTGTCCATCGGCATACAGGCCTGCAAGCAACAGGCAGGACTTGATCTGGGCGCTGGCCACGGGGCTATGGTATTCAATGCCGTGCAGGCGCTGGCCGCCGCGGATGTTGAGCGGCGCGCGCTCCTCGGCATCGCCGGCAATCGCGGCACCCATTTGCCGCAACGGCTGGATGATGCGCCCCATCGGGCGCTGCGACAGGCTGGCATCGCCGATGATGCAGCTGTCGAAAGCCTGGCCGGCCAGCAGCCCGGCGAGCAGGCGCATGGCGGTGCCGGAATTGCCCAGGTCAAGCGCCTGCGCGGGTGCCTGCAAACCATGCAGCCCCACCCCATCAACCACGAGCGCAGCGTCACTGTCGGCTATGTTCACGCCCATGGCCTCGAATACGGCCCGGGTCGCCAGGCAGTCCATGCTCGACAGAAAACCGCTGATGCGACTCTGGCCATCGCTGATGGCGGCCAGCATGATGGCCCGATGGGAAATGGATTTGTCGCCGGGCATGGCGGCGCGGCCACTCAGGCGGCCACCGGGTGCGACAAGAAAACGGCGCATGCTTAGGTTCTCCGCGTCTGGTTGTTTTCGCTGAATCGATCCCGCGCTTGCTTGGCGCGGGCAAAGCTCTCGATGATCGTGTCTTCGTCGGCGCTTTGCAACGCCTGGCGCAAATCTCCAAGCTGCTCCATGTACTGCTCCAGCGCGCCGAGGATGGCACTGCGGTTGGCCTGCATGATATGTGTCCACAGGCCGGGATCGCTGGAGGCAATGCGGGTAAAGTCGGCGAAGCCGCCGGCTGCATAGGCGAATATTTCCTGATGCTCGGCCATGGCGGCCAGCGTATCGACCAGTGCAAACGCGAGCAAATGCGGCAAATGGCTGGTGGCGGCCATGACTTCATCGTGGTGCGCCGGGCTCATGACGCTGACCTTGGCGCCCACGGCCTGCCACAATTCGGCAATGCACGCCTGGGCGCCTGGCTCGGTCTCAGCCAATGGTGTCAGAATCGTGCGCCGATTGCAGAACAGCCCGTCGATGCTGGCGCGCAGGCCGCTGTTTTCGGTGCCGGCGATCGGATGGCCGGGCACGAAGCGCGCCAGCTCCGGCGCAGCGAGCTCTGCGCGCACGGCGGCAATCACGCTCTGCTTGGTGCTGCCAACATCGGTGATGATGGCATTTGCGGCCAGCGCGCCCTGCAACTGCCGGCACAGCGGTCCCATGGTCTGAATGCCGACAGCGAGGACGACGATGTCCGCATCCCGCACGGCTGCCGCCGCATCGGTGGTGACGCGATCGGCAAGGCCCAGTTCCAGCGCCAGCGCGACATCGGCTTCCCGGCGCACACAACCAACGATTTCTGCGACCTCGGCATGCTTGCGCAGGGCTCGCGCCAGCGAGCCGCCGATCAAGCCGAGGCCAATAATGGCGATTCTTTGTACTGCGAAGCGCTGCCTCATGCCGCCGCCAGCACCTGATCCAACGCGGTCAGAAAAATGCGATTTTCCTGCGCCGTTCCGACGGTCACGCGCAAGTGTTGCGGCAAGCCATAGCCGGCCAGCGCGCGCACGATGACACCGTGGTGCAGCAGGGCCTCGAACAGCGGCTTGGAAGGCTGGGCGCAGTCGAAGGTGATGAAATTACCCTGGCTGGGCAGACAACGCAGGCCGCGCTGCTGCAGCGCTTCGTGCAGCGCGGCACGTTCGGCTGCATTGCCGGCCTGGGATCGGGCCACGAAATCAGTGTCTCTGACGGCGGCCACGGCGCATTGCTGGGCCAGTTCGTTGACGTTGAACGGCGCGCGGATGCGGTTGAGCAGATCGGCCACGGCGGGCGACGACAGCGCATAACCGACGCGCAGGCCGGCCATGCCGAAAATCTTCGAAAACGTGCGCATCACGACCAGATTGGGATAGCGCTCCAGCAGAGCACGGCTGTCGATGCGCTGGGCCGGGTCCTGATATTCGACATAGGCCTCGTCCAGCACCACCAGCACATGTTCAGGCGTGGCGGCAAGCAGCGCCTCGAACGCCGCCTGTTCGAGCCAGGTGCCGGTCGGGTTGTTCGGGCTGGCGAGGAACAGCACGCTGGTGTGCGCATCCATGTGCGCGGCGAATGCATCCAGATCATGGCCATAGGGCATGGCGCTGGCCGGCGCCAGGGCCGGCACCTCGCGCGGCTCGGCATTCACACCCAAGGCCACGGTCGGATACAGGGCAAACGAGTACGCCGACAACAGCGCATTCCGGCCGGGGCCGAGAAACACGCGCGCCACCAGTTCCAGCACATCGCTGGAACCGTTGCCAAGTGTTATCCGCTCAATGCCAATGTCGTGGCGTTGCGCGAGCTCTTGTTTCAGGAGCAATGCATTACCGTCTGGATAACGGCTCAAATCCCCATTCCAGTGAGCCAACACCTCGCGCGCGGCGGGCGCCATGCCGAGCGGGTTTTCGTTGGAGGCCAGCTTGGTGATCGCGTCCAGCCCCAGTTCGCGCTGCAGCTCCGCAATCGGCTTGCCTGGTTCGTAGGCATGCAAGGCGACAATGCCAGCGTGGGCCTGGTCGATTAATTTACTTGTCATTGCTTGTGGTTGAAGCTCTAAATTAGAGCACTGCATTAGGATAGGAGCCGAGAATCTTGAGCGTGGCCACCTGGCCGCGAATGACGTCCAGCGCCTGGCGCACCGGCGCATCCTCGACGTGGCCGATCATGTCGATGAAGAAGTTGTAATCCCACACCATGCGCCGCGAGGGCCGCGATTCGATGCGCACCATATCCACCCCGGCATCGGCAATCGGCGCCAGCAATTGATACAGCACGCCTGGACGATTATTGATGGCAACCATGATCGAGGTGCGATCGTCGCCCGTTGCCGGTACTGCGCGCGTGCCCAACACCAGGAAGCGCGTGGTGTTGTCCGATTCATCCTCGATATTCGAGGCTAGAATCGGCACGGCATAAAACTCCGAGGCTGCCTGACCGGCAATCGCGGCCACATTGTTGCCATCATCGGCCACCATGCGCGCGGCCTCGCCGTTGCTGGCCACGGCTTCGCGCACCACGCCGGGCATGTGTGTGTCGAGCCAGCCACGGCACTGCGCCAGCGATTGCGCATGCGCGACCACGCGCCGTACCTGCTGCAGGCTGGCGGCGCGCGACAGCAGGTGGTGATGCACGCTGAGAGCCACCTCGCCGCAAATGCGCAGGCGGCTGCTGATCAGCTGATCAAGCGTATTCGTGACCACGCCTTCGGTGGAGTTTTCCACCGGTACGACGCCGTAATCGGCATTGCCGGTTTCCACCTCGCGAAAGATCTCGTCGATGGCGTTCAGCGGCTGGGTAGTGACCGAATAGCCGAAATGCTTGTACACGGCCGCCTGGGTATACGTGCCTTCCGGGCCCAGGTAAGCCACCCGCAGCGGCGACTCCAGCGCCAGGCAGGCCGACATCACTTCGCGCATCAGGCGCACGAGCGTCTCGTCGTCCAGCGGTCCGGGATTATTGCCGGCGACGCGGCGCAGCACTTCGGCCTCGCGCGCAGGACGATAATAATCGCCACTGGTATCGCCATTTGCGATCTTGATGCGCCCTACCTCGGCGGCAATCTCGGCGCGCTGGCTGATCAGCTTGATCAGTTCGCCATCGAGCGCATCGATGCGCCGGCGCGCATCGGTCAGCACTGCCGCGTCATCCTTGTGGCCAGCCATGATCGCTTGTCACCTCTCGTGTTTGGTTATTGCTCGAATGCCGCCTGGCATGGATCGGCAATGCTGTTCGGCCCAGAAAGCGCAGGCCGAGCACGCCTTCGATGGCGCGTATTTCCTCCAGCACCGCCGGCGGCACTGCGGAATCCGCATCCACCAGCGTGTAGGCGATCTCACCGCGTGATTTGTTCAGCAAATCGGAAATGTTAACGCCTGCATGCGCCAGCGCGGTCGAAATCTGGCCGACCATATTGGGCACGTTGGCATTGCAAATGGCAATGCGCCAGGCACTTTCCTTCGGCTCCAGATAGGCTTCCGGGAAATTGACGGAATTGCGGATGTTGCCGGCCTCCAGATAATCGCGCAGCTGATCCGCCACCATCACCGCACAATTGTCTTCCGCCGCGTCTGTGGAGGCGCCCAGATGCGGCAGGGCAATCACGCGCTCGTGGCCGCGCAGCCTGGCGGAGGGAAAATCGCATACGTAATAACGCAGCTGGCCGCTCTCCAGGGCCGCCAGCACGGCGTCCTCGTCCACGATCTCGGCGCGCGAGAAGTTGAGCAGCACGGCCCTCTTGGGCATTAGTTGCAGGCGTTCGGCATTGATCAGGCCAGCGGTCGACTCCGCCAGCGGCACATGCAGGCTGACGAAATCGGCATGCGACAGCAACTCTTCCACCGATAGCGAATGCGCCACGCTCGGACGCATGCGCCACGCATTGTTGACTGTAATGCCGGGGTCAAAGCCGACCACGGACATGCCCAGGTCACAAGCGCAGTTGGCCACCTTGACCCCGACCGCGCCGAGGCCGACGACACCCAGCGTCTTGCCCGGCAGCTCGGTGCCCTTGAACTGTTTCTTGCCGGCCTCGACCTGCTTTTTCAGCTCCGAGCCACTCGTCTCCAAAGCCTGCACGTAGGACCAGGCCTGCAGAATATTGCGCGCCGCCAGGAACATGGCGGCAACAACCAGCTCCTTGACTGCATTGGCATTGGCACCGGGGGCATTGAATACCGGCACGCCGCGCTCGGTCAGGGTTGGCACCGGGATGTTGTTGACACCGGCACCGGCACGCCCGATCGCGCGCACGGAGTCGGGGATAGCCATGGCATGCATGTTGTGCGAGCGCAGGATGATTGCATCCGGCTCCGCCACATCGTCGCCCACGGTGTAATGTTCGGCTGGGAACCTTTCCAGGCCAACAGGCGAGATGTTATTCAGTGTCCGTATCTTGTAACTCATGGCAAACGTGTTTTACAGAACAAGGTGCAAGCATGCAGCGGGCAGCAAGGCAGTGCCTCAACCGTGACGGGCCTCGAAGTCCTGCATGAATGCGATCAGCGCATCCACACCCGCTTGCGGCATGGCGTTATACAACGACGCACGCATGCCACCAACCGAGCGATGACCCTTCAGGGTATGCAGACCGGCCTGCTCCGCTTCGGCCAGGAACATATCATTGAGGCTGTCGTCCGCCAGCAAAAAAGGAACATTCATGCGCGAGCGCGCCGCCGGCGCCACCGGATTGCGGTAGAAACCCGAGCCATCGATTGCGGCATAAAGCTTGCCTGCCTTGCGCGCGTTCTGCTCGGCCATGGCCGACAGGCCACCATTGTTCCTGATCCAGGCAAGCACCAGGCCGGTCATGTACCAGGCATAGCAAGGCGGTGTATTGAGCATGGAATCAGCCGCCGCCTGAGCAGCATAGTCCAGCACCATGGGCACCTGTGGTTGCGCCTGCTGCAGCAGATCATCGCGCACGATGACAATCGTCACTCCGGCCGGGCCGGCGTTCTTCTGCGCACCAGCATAGAGCACGCCGAACTTCGATACATCCAGCGGCTGTGACAGAAATGAAGACGAGAAGTCCGCCACCAGCGGCACGTCGCCAACCTCGGGCACGTCGGGGTATTCCACACCCTGGATGGTTTCGTTTGGGGTGTAGTGCACATAGGCTGCGTCGTCACGCAGCGCCCACTCGGTGCGGGATGGCAGCGTGGTAAAACCACTTGCCTCACTGCTGGCGGCAACGGCAATGTCACCGTATTTGCCGGCTTCCTTGACCGCCTTTTTGCCCCAGTTGCCGGAAACGACATAATCCGCCTTGTCGGATGGCCCACCCAGCAGATTCTGCGCCACCGCCGCAAACTGCCCAGCGGCGCCGCCCTGCAAGAACAGGACCTTGTAGTTTTCCGGCACCGCCAACAACGCGCGCAGATCCGCGACCGCCTGCGCGGCGATCGCCTTGAAGGCAGCGCCGCGATGGCTCATTTCCATGACTGACATGCCGCTGCCCTGCCAGTCGAGCATTTCGTCGCGCGCCTGCGCCAACACCTCTGCGGGCAGTGTCGCCGGCCCGGCACTGAAATTATATACATGTGCCATATGGTGAGATTCTCCAGGAATAGCTGTGGCGGCTGCGCCGGCCTCTGCCTTATTCGCCGCTGTTTTCCTCTTCGTCCTCCTCATCGGCTTCGATGCGATCGATGCCGACCAGGGTCTGGCCTTCATCGACCCGGATCAGGCGTACACCCTGGGTGTTGCGCCCGAGCAGCGATATTTCCGCCGCTGCGGTGCGCACCAGCGTGCCGCCATTGGAGATGAGCATGATTTCGTCATCTTCCGTAACCTGGGTCGCGCCCACCACGGCGCCGCTCTTGGTCGATTGCTTGAGCGCCAGCACACCCATGCCGCCGCGCCCGCGCAACGGATAATCGTCGATCTCGGTACGCTTGCCATAGCCATGTTCGGTCGCGGTCAGGATATCGCCTTCGCGGATGACGATGAGCGCGATGACCGCCTGCCCTTCCTGCAGGCGGATGCCGCGCACACCGGCGGCGACTCGGCCCATGGAACGCACGTCCGCCTCGGCAAAGCGGATCACCTTGCCGGCGTCGGAGAACAGCATGAGCTGGTTGTGGCCGTTGGTCACATCCACGCCGACCAGCGTGTCGTCGTCGCGCAGGTCGATGGCGATGATGCCGTTCGAGCGCGGCCGCGAGAACGCTTCCAGCGGCGTCTTTTTCACCTTGCCGTGGCGGGTGGCAAAAAACACGTTTTCGCCGGTGTTGAAATCCTTGATCGGCAGCACCTGGGAGATGTGCTCATCCTCTTCCAGCGGCAGCAGGTTGACGATCGGCTTGCCACGCGCGCCGCGCCCGGCGCTGGGCAGCTCATACACCTTGAGCCAATACGCCTTGCCGAGCGAGGAAAAGCACAGCAGCGTGTCGTGGGTGTGCGTGACCCACAGCTTGTCGATGAAATCTGCGTTCCGGGTGCTGGTGGCCGAACGGCCTCGGCCGCCGCGATGCTGCGCCTGGTAAGCGTCCACCGGCTGCGATTTGACATAGCCGGCATGGGTCAGCGTTACCACCACGTCTTCCGGCGTGATCAAATCCGCCGTCGTCAGATCGAGGTGCTCGTCGAGAATTTGCGTGCGGCGCTCGTCGCCATATTGTTCCCGAATCGCCTCCAGCTCCCCGCGGATTACCTCGAACAGGCGCGTCTGATTCGACAGGATCTCGATGTAGTCGGCGATGCGCTCGAGCAGCTGCTCGAACTCGTCGATGATCTTGTCCTGTTCCAAGCCGGTCAGGCGGTGCAGGCGCAGATCGAGGATCGCCTGGGCCTGGGTATCGGTCAAAAAATAACGACCATCACGCAGCCCGAATTCATCGTCCAAATGCTCCGGCCGGGATGCTTCCGCGCCGGCGCGCCCGAGCATGTCGACCACCTGGCCCGGCGCCCAGCTCTGTGCCAGCAGGCCTGCCTTGGCTTCGGCCGGACTGCTGGCCGCCCGGATCAAGGCAATCACTGCGTCGATGTTGGCCAGCGCCACCGTCAGGCCTTCCAGGATATGCGCGCGGGCCCGTGCCTTGGCCAGTTCGAATTGCGTGCGCCGCGTCACCACTTCGCGCCGGTGGCGGATGAAGGCTTCCAGCAACTGCTTCAGGTTCAGCGTGCGCGGCTGGCCGCCATCCAGCGCCACGATGTTGATGCCGAACACCACCTGCATCTGGCTTTGCCGATACAGGTTGTTGAGCACCACTTCCGGCGTTTCGCCGCGCTTGAGCTCGATGTAGATGCGCATGCCGTCCTTGTCGGACTCGTCGCGCATCTCCGCCAAGCCCTCCAGCCGCTTGCTCTTGACCAGCTCGCCGATCTTCTCCTGCAGGCGTGCCTTGTTCACCTGATATGGCAGTTCGGTGACGATGATGGCCTGCTTGCCGCGCTCGTCGACCTCTTCGATATGGGCGCGCGCGCGCAGGTAAATCCGGCCGCGGCCGGTCTGGTAAGCCTCGCGAATGCCGTCGGCGCCGTTGATGATGCCAGCCGTCGGAAAATCCGGCCCCGGCAAGTGCTGCATCAGCTCGTCGATGCTGATTTCGGCATTGTCCAGCAGCGCGAGACAGGCGTTGACGACTTCGTTGAGGTTGTGCGGCGGAATGTTGGTCGCCATGCCCACCGCAATGCCCGAGCCGCCATTGACCAGCAGATTGGGAATGCGTGTGGGCAGAACCGCCGGCTCAGTCTCGGATTCGTCGTAGTTGGGGACAAAGTCGACCGTGTCCTTGTCGATGTCGGCCAGCATTTCGTGCGCCAGCCGGGCCATGCGCACTTCGGTGTAACGCATTGCCGCCGGTGCGTCGCCATCGACCGAGCCGAAGTTGCCCTGGCCATCGACCAGCAGGTAGCGCATGGAGAAATCCTGCGCCATGCGCACGATCGTGTCATACACCGCCGTGTCGCCGTGCGGGTGATATTTACCGATGACATCGCCGACCACGCGCGCCGACTTCTTGTACGGCTTGTTGTAGTCGTTGCCCAGCTCGCGCATCGCATACAGCACGCGCCGATGCACGGGCTTGAGGCCATCACGCACGTCGGGCAAAGCACGCCCGACGATGACGCTCATGGCGTAATCGAGATACGACTGCCGCATCTCGTCTTCGAGGTTGATCGAAAGAATCTCTTTGGCGACGTCGCTCATATTTTATTCAGGTCGTGGGCAGGTGCCACCGCGGCAGGGAATCTGCGAACAAGTAACAAAGTTGGCTGTGACAGCCTGTGCGCTGTACCCCGGCGAAGGCGATAAACGCTGTATATAAACCTGATCAGGATACCATATTTTACGGTTTTACTTGCGCCTGCCCATGAACCATCCATGCCGGACAAAACATGATCGGCAGGCTGGTCGTCACTTGCGCCATAAACTGCTCTGACTGTATTCAGCCCTTGCGCGCATAAGCCTCGACTGCGCCGCCGGCCTTCTGCCAGGCACTGAAACCACCCTCGACGTGGCACACGCGCGGCACACCCATATCCTGCAGGGCGGCCGTTGCCAGGGCCGAGCGCCAGCCGCTGGCACAGTACAGGATCAACTGCTTGCCTTCGCCGAACAGCGGCTTGTAGTACGGGCTGTCGGGATCGGCCCAGAACTCCAGCATGCCGCGCGGCATGTGCGCCGCACCGGGGATGCGCCCGGCGCGCTCCAGCTCGCGCACGTCGCGAATATCGATGAACTGGGCATCCGCCACACCGTGCCGGGCCTGCGCCTGCTCCAGGCTCAGGGTGGTGATCCTCGCGTTCGCTTCCGCGACCAGTTGCTGCGCGCTTTTCGTCAATGCCATGCCAATTCCTTCTCGCTGAATCCGACAATGCTTCATTATCCCCAATTTACGCCACATGTCCTCCTCGTGGAAAGAGCCATGCCCTAGCGCTGCGCATGACCTGCCTTTCCCTCGCATCGGAGTCGTAATGTTAAACTCGTGCCGCTTTTATCGGCAGCCACGGCCGAAACCGTTCACGCCAGACAGCACAAAACCCCACCGTACTCGATTCCCAAAGCAAAATCGCCTACAGTGCGCTACGCGTGCACACTGCGAAGCCCGGCTTGCCCCGGCAGCTGCCGCAAACCAGTCGCAGAACCCAGAACCCCTGATGCTGTAACAGGTTAGCTTGACTCATGAACGCCTCGACCCAGGAACAAGAACTGGACAAATTCGCCCGCATGGCCGACCAGTGGTGGGATCCACAAGGCCCCATGCGCCCGCTGCACGACATCAACCCGCTGCGCCTGGATTATGTCGCCGAACGGGCGCCGCTGGATGGCGCCCTGGTGGCCGACATCGGCTGCGGCGCCGGCATTTTCAGCGAAGCCCTGGCCGGGCGCGGCGCCAGCGTCACCGGCACTGACTTGGCGCAGCCCATGATTGAGGTCGCCAGAGCGCATGCGCGGGAGTCGGGGCTGGACATTGATTATCAATGCATCTCCAGCCGCGACCTGGCCGCCAGGCGGCGCGGCGAGTTCGACCTCGTCACCTGCATGGAGTTGCTTGAGCACGTCGATGAACCCGCTGCCGTGATCGATGATTGCGCCCAGTTATTGCGCCCCGGCGGCACGGCGATCTTCTCCACCATCAATCGCAATGCCAAGGCCTGGCTGCTGGCCATCGCCGGCGCCGAAT
>DATGUT010000167.1:0-2265 GCA_035301185.1 Salinisphaeraceae bacterium | reverse complement strand
TGCAGCGGCGAGCCGTTCGGGCCTGGGTCGCCGGCCTCGACTTCGCGCAGGTCGGCGAATTGCGGTTCGGCCGCGTCGCGGCCCCAGTTGAAGCCGGTGTAATGGTGATCGTCGGTGTTGGCGCCGACCACCATGTCGGTGGCGTTTTGCAGCGCATGATCGGCAATGACCGGAATATCCAGGCCAACCGGGCCGAGCGAGCCGGGATCGGCGCCAAAATGCTCCCGGATCGACGCTTCGCTGGCGAATTGCAATGGCGCGGCGATGCCGTCCAGATCCTGCGCCTTGATGCTGTTGAGGCGATGATCGCCGCGCAGCACCAGCAGCACCGGGCGGCCGTCGTCGCCCATGACCACGATGGCCTTGGCCGTGGTTGTGATGTTGGCGCCGAGGTATTCACACAGGCCGGCGATCGTCTTGACGCCGGGTGTGGCCACCTGCGTGAGTTCCGCACCAGGCGCAGGGCGCTCGCCCGTGGGCGGGTAAGTGGCTGCGGTTTCCACGTTGGCCGCGTAGCTGCCGTCCGCCGTGATGGCCAGTTCGTCTTCGCCGGATTGCGCGAGGACGTGGAATTCTTCCGATCTGGAGCCGCCGATGGCGCCGGAGTCGGCGGCGACCATGCGATAGTCCACACCCATGCGATCGAGGATGCGCACATAGGCATCGCGCATCTTGACATAGGCCTGTTCCAGGCCAGCCTGGTCGATGTCGAACGAGTAGGCGTCCTTCATGATGAATTCGCGCGCCCGCATGATGCCGAAGCGGGGCCGGATTTCGTCGCGAAACTTGGTTTGGATCTGGTAGTAGTTGACCGGCAGCTGCTTGTAGCTGCTGATGTCGCCCTTGACGAAATCGGTGATGACTTCTTCGTGGGTCGGGCCGAAGCAGTAATCGCGCTCGGCACGGTCCTTGATGCGCAGCATGAGATCGCCCATCTCTTCCCAACGGCCGGTCTCCTGCCATAAATCAGCCGGCTGCACGGCCGGCATGAGCAATTCCAGCGCCCCGGCGGCATCCATTTCCTCGCGGATGATGGCTTCGACCCGGCGCAGCACGCGCAGGCCCAGCGGCGCCCAGGTGTACAGGCCGGCACCGAGTCGGCGGATCATGCCGCTGCGCAGCATGAGCTGGTGGCTGACGATTTCGGCGTCGGCCGGCGTCTCCCGGGAGGTGGTCAGGGCGAAGGCGGATAAGCGCATTGATGACAGCAGTTGGCGATGGATGACTGCGCGATTCTACCCAATTCCGCCGTACGCTTCACGGCTCCGGGTGGTTTTCCACCAGCACAGACACCAAGTGCCGCCTGCTGCACGAGCTGCCATGGCCTGGTTTATTGCTCGACGTCGCCGTAATCCAGGTGCTGGCGCTTGTCGGCTACCTCGTCCCATTGCTTGGCATCCGGCGGTGGATCCTTCATTTCGGTGATCACCGGCCAGCGTTGGGAGAGCTCGGCATTGATGCGGAAGAAATCCTGCTGGTCGGCAGGCACCTCGTCGTCCGGATAAATGGCTTCGACCGGACATTCCGGTATGCACAGCATGCAGTCAATGCATTCCTCGGGGTCGATGACCAGAAAATTCGGCCCCTCGTGGAAGCAGTCGACCGGACAGACCTCGACGCAATCGGTGTATTTGCACTTGATGCAACTTTCAGTAACGACATGGGTCATGGCTATTCACCGTTTTGCTCGCATGAACAGCATCCCGCCAGACAGTGGCGGATGCATTGACGTGTATCAAGTATGGGCCATGCAGATGTTTCCTGCATGGCAAAATGGCGCGATGGTGGCCGTGCCTTGGGCGATTGTAGAAGAACATGGCAAAGGCCGCGCCAGCATGCGCCTTGCCGGGCAGTTGCGCATGTGCTGTAACGAGGTTTGCGGCGCGCACAAACCTCGTCGCTGTTCCTGCCTCATGACCGCGCGGCGCCGGCGGCAGCAAATTTAGCCGCCATAGGGCACGGTTTGCGGCTCGACATACTCGAGCAGGCCTTCACTGCCGCCCTCGCGGCCGATGCCGGACTGCTTCATGCCGCCGAACGGGGCGATGGCCGCGGGGCCGGTGCCGGTGTTGTAGCCACAATGGCCGAAGCGCAACTGCGCAATGACGCGGCTGGCGCGGTCATCATCGTTGGTGAAGACGTAGGAGGCGAGCCCGAATTCCGTGGTGTTGGCCCATTCGATCGCTTGCTCTTCGCTGGTGAAGCGGATCATCGGCACCAGCGGGCCGAAGGTCTCTTCCTGGCAGCAGCGCATGTCCTGGGTGA
>DATGUT010000166.1:0-16022 GCA_035301185.1 Salinisphaeraceae bacterium | reverse complement strand
TACACGCGCGAGGACTTCCTCAACGATTTGCCGGCGGACGCCATGATCATCGCATCTCTGAACGCGCAGGGCGCGCTGCTGTTCCGCTCAGTGAAGAAAGCCACTCGGCTTGCAGCCGGTGATACCGTGATCTACTACGCGCCGCGGAAGAATGGCAAGAGCGGCGGCAGGCAGCCGTCCGAGCCCGTTGCCGCGGCCGGCGAAAAAACAGGTTTTGCGCGCATCGAAGAGGAGGCCAAACGTGCTTGAATGGCCACAGGAAAACAGGACACGAGGGGTGATCGATGGCCCCGGTCACCAGCTGGAAGTTGCCGTCAGTCTGCCAGAGGGCCAGACTCGAGGCATGGCGCTGGTGTGCCACCCGCATCCGCAGCATGGTGGCACCATGGATAACAAGGTGGTGACCATGCTGGCCCGCGCCGCCAACGAAATGGCCCTGGCCGCGGTGCGCTTCAATTTTCGTGGCGTGGGCAAGAGTGGCGGCGATTATGACGGTGGCCGCGGCGAACTTGAAGATGCGCGTGCTGTGGGTCATTGGGCGCAACGGGCCGGCGACCTGCCACTGACGCTGCTGGCCGGATTTTCATTCGGCTCTGCCGTGGCCCTGCACATGGCTGCCAGCGCGCCGCCACCGATCCTGATCACGGTGGGTTTTCCGGCGGAGTATTTCGACGGTGCCATTCCGCGACCGCAATCGCGCTGGCTGGCCCTGTTCGGCAGCGACGACGACGTGATCGATGTGGATCAGGCCATTCGCCGTGTGGGCGCACTGACGCCGCCGCCCGAAGTGCTGGTCATGCCCGGAGCCGGCCATTTTCTGCACGGGCGCCTGACCGAATTGCGCCGCCACGTGCGCGACTTCCTGGACCGGGAGTGATGGCACTGCTCGACCGCCTGAAACAGGCGCTGGGTGAATCCCGGGGTGCGCCTGCCGACCCTGAACAGGCGCGGCGCATTGCCGCCGCCGTCCTGCTGCTGGCGATGGCGCATGCGGACACAAAAAAATCTCAGGCCGAATACAGTACCATGCGTGCGCAATTGCAGACGCAGTTTGGGCTGAGCGAGCAGGAAACCGATGAACTGATTGCAACCGCGAGTGATCAAGCACGCGAATCCGTGTCCCTGTATCCCTATCTCAAAGCGCTGAACGACGGCATGCCCATGGAGGAAAAGCGCCAGGTGCTGGCAATGCTGTGGCACGTCGCCTATGCGGACCGCCACCTCGATCCGCATGAAGAGTACTTGATGCGCGAGCTGGCTGATCTACTGCACCTGCCGCATCGGGAGTTCATCCGCACCAAGCTGGCAGTGCTGGGAGAGTCGTAATCGAATCTCCAGCGGACATGCCCGCGGCCAGGCTCATGGCTGCTGATACAGCGTCTCTGTAAAGCGCAAAGGGATGGTGCGTTCGCTGTCTGCCGGCTTGATCCGCAGCTCGAAGGTCAGCGTCTGCTCCTTCTCGGCGAGCTTGAACTCGGCCAGGCTGATCGCGCTGTCGCCGTCATCAACTTGGCGGAAGTCCAGTTCCTGGCGCTGTTCCAACAATGTCTTGGCCTGGCCACTGACCTGAGCCGGCAGTGCCTGCAATGGCTCATTCTTGCTCGGGCGCTGCAATGTGACAGAGATGATGGCGCGTTCGCCACTGCGCTTGAAACCATATCTGTCCGCCACCGCGGCAGGCAGCAGCATGCTGTTGACGACGCTGTATTGCACTACATAGGCGCCGCTCTTGTAGGCCTCCGCGTGTGTGCTGAAGCTGGCCGCCGCGCACAGCAATGCCAGCAACGCCCAGATCAGCTGCCTTGTTAATCGTCGCGACGGATTTGATAAAGTGCGATCTCGCCCAGCAGGTTGGGCATGAGCATGGTGCCGATGCTGGTGCGATGGGCGTTGTTGACAACGTGGCGTCGGGTGATGCGAACCTGCTTTTCGCGGCATAGGGCTTCGAAGTCCCGCACAGTGCACAAGTGGATGTTCGGGGTACTGTACCACGGGTTCGGCAGCGATCGGGACATGGGCATGAGCCCCTGCAGGCCGAGGCTGACGCGTGGGCGCCAATGGCCGAAATTCGGGAACGTGACAATCGACTGGCGCCCGATGCGCAGCATCTCGTCGATCAACCAGTCCGGGCGCTGCACTTCCTGCAGGGCGGAACTCATGATCACGAAATCGAAGCTGTCATCGCTGAACTGCGCCAGGCCATGATCCAGATCCAACTGCAGAGCATCCACGCCGCGTGCGACGCAGGCGACGATGTTGTCCGGGTCGATTTCCAGGCCATAGCCGCGCGCGCCATGGGTGGCCGCCAGATGTGCCAGCAGGGCGCCGTCGCCACAGCCCAGATCCAGCACCTTGGCGCCTTCCGGGATCCAGCTGGCGATCAAGGCCAGATCCGTGCGCAGGCCGGGTTGCTCGCTCATGCGTCAATCTCCTCGGCGACGTGGCTGAGATAAGCGCGCACCGTGTTGACATAGTGCGGCAGGGTCAGCAGGAAATCGTCGTGGCCAAGTTCGGAGGCGACTTCGGCATAGGCCACGCGCTTGCCGGCATCCACCAGCGCATCGACGATTTCACGCGAGCGCTCGGGCGCGAAGCGCCAGTCGGAGGTGAACGAAACCACCAGGAAGCGTGCTTCGACCGGGGCGAAGGCGGCCGCGAGATCACCGTCATGGGCGCTGGCCGGATCAAAATAATCCAGCACCTTGGTCATCAGCAAATAAGTGTTGGCATCAAAGCGGTTGACGAAGGACATGCCCTGGTAGCGCAAGTAGGATTCGACCTGAAACTCGACGTCGAAGCCGTAGTTGATCTTGCCTTGGCGCAGGTCGCGGCCGAACTTGGCGCGCATTGCCTCGTCCGACAAATAGGTGATGTGGGCGAGCATGCGCGCCAGCATCAGCCCACGGCGCGGCACGACTTCGTGCTCCAGATAGCGCCCGCCGTGGAACTCGGGATCGGTGATGATGGCCTGGCGCGCGATTTCGTTGAAGGCGATGTTCTGCGCCGACAGGCGCGGTGCGGTGGCGATGGCAATGGCGTGGCGGATGCGCTGGGGAGAATCAATCGCCCACTGCATGACCTGCATGCCGCCCAAGCTGCCGCCGACCACCGCCGCCCATTGCTCAATGCCGAGCCGCGCGCGCAGCACATCCTGCGAGCGCACCCAGTCCGCCACCGTGATGACCGGGAAATCAGGGCCGTAAGGGCGCCCGGTCTCAGGGTTTTCGCTGCCGGGCCCGGTGGAGCCACCATAGGCGGCGAGGTTGGCCGGACAGACCACGAAAAAGCGATTCGTGTCAATCATCTTGCCAGGGCCGATGCATTTGTTCCACCAGCCGGGCTTTTTGTCATCCGCGTGATGATAGCCGGCGGCATGATGGTTGCCGGACAGGGCATGGCAGATGAGCAGCGCATTGCTGCGATTCGCGTTCAGTTCGCCGTAGGTCTCGTAGCACAGCTCGTAGCGTGGCAGTTGCCGGCCGCAGTCCAGCGGCAGCGGCTCATCCACTGTCAGCGTTTGCGGCGTGACCAGGCCGATCGATGCTTTATTGTCTTGTGCATTCATGAGTCAGCGCAGCAAGGGCGGTATTTGTCCCAGTAAAATCATGTTCACGACCTGCAGCGCGATCAAGATGACGATCGGCGACAGATCGAGCCCGCCGATCGACGGCAAGCGGCTGCGCACCGGGCGCAGCAAGGGTTCGTTAAGGTTCCATAAGATGGCCGTCGCCGGCGAAAACTGGCGCGGGGAAAACCACGATAGCAGGGCCTGCACCAGAATGGCGAAAAAGTAGAATTCGCAGAGCAGGGTCAAAGTCTTCAGCAGCGCCCACCACAACGGCAGCAGCGGCTGCGCGGCGACATGAGCGGAGGTCAGAAACAGCACGATCTCGATGTTGACGAAGCACAGCAGCACGGCGAACACCATGGCTGGCACATCGACATTGCGCCAGCGCGGCACACCCATGGCCAGCAAGCCGACCGGCCGTGCCGTCAGGCGCTGCACGAAGTGCGAGATTGGATTGTGAAACGTGGCAGCGTGCGTGAGTTGCAGCAATATCCGCACAATCACCACGATCACGTACAGTGCGAACAGCGTGTTGATAAGAAACAGCAGGGGACTGGTTGCGTTGCTAAACATGAATTGTGGTTGTGGAAGAAAAAGCGATGGCCGGGCAGCGAATGAAGTTGTGCCGGCGTCTGTTATTCTTTCTGCATGGCTTGCGCCAGGCTGTCGGCGCGCGCCGCAGCGGCCTGCATGGCCCGCTGCACGAGTTGTTGCAGATCGCCGTCGGCAAATGCATTCAGGGCCTGCTCGGTGGTGCCGCCGGGCGAGGTCACCTTGCGCCGCAAGGTGGCCGGATCATCACCGCTTTCCAGCGCCATGCGGGCGGCCCCGAATGCAGTCTGCAGCACCAGTGTGCGCGCCGTGTCCGCATCCAGTCCGAGCGCTTCGGCGCCGGCCTGCATCGCTTCCATGAAGGCGAAATAATAGGCCGGGCCACTGCCCGAGGTGGCGGTGACGGCATCCAGCAAGGGTTCCGCATCTACCCAGACCGTGGTGCTGGCGGTGGCGAGAATATCTTCTGCGATCTGCCTCTGCGCGCTGGCGACACTGGCATCGGCATACAGGCCGGTAGCGCCGGCACCGACCAGCGCCGGCGTATTCGGCATGCAGCGCACCAACGGCAGGTCGTGGCCCAGCCATTGGCGCAGGGCCGCCAGCGGCACGCCGGCGGCAATGGAGATGATCAGTGGCTTGTGCTCGCCAAGCCTGGCGCCCAGATCGCGCGCTACCGCTGCCATGATTTGCGGTTTCACCGCCAGCACCCAGGTGCCGGCTGCGCGCACGGCTGCATCGTCGGCATCCGCGTGCGCCTGCACCGGATACTGTTGCACCAGCGCCTGGCGCTGTTCTGCACTCGGATCGACGGCATGAATATGCGCGGGGTCGTGCCCCGCCTGGCACAGGCCGCTGATCAGGCTGGTCGCCATGTTGCCCGCGCCAATGAAGACGATATCCTTTCCGTGATTGCCAGTTGCAGACATGTAAGCACCCCAAAAAACCCTTGCATGATACGTCATCATGCGCCTGCCTGCCTATTTTATCCTGCCTTTGCTGCGCGTCGTGCTTACAGGGTAAGCCGCTTATGCGTTTCAGTTATATTAACCTGTTTCAAAATTCTTTATTGTTCGCAATCAAAGACAGGTACGGTATGCCGAAATGTTGCTGTTCAGGGTGTTCAAGCCATGGGAAATTGCTGCGATAGGGGCTTCCACAAAAAAGACGATCGGGCCAACGTTTTGTTCGTCAGCCAAGGTGTCAGTCGACGCGCCTTGCTGAAACGCATGGCCGGCGTGGCGGGTGTCGTCACGCTGCCCGGCCTGCTGGCGTACGCCAGGAACGACAAAGAGCACGTCAAGCTGGCGTTTTGCAGCCAGTTGCTGTGCGTGGTGCCGTACGAGGCCACCCGCGCGGCCGGATTCTTCGCCGACGAAGGGCTTGACGTGCAGCTGGTCTACACCCGCGGCGGCAGCGCCGCGCTGCAGGCGCTGAACGCCGGCAGTGTCGACTACGCCGCCACCTCGTTTGACGCGGCCCTCAATGCATTCGCCAATGGCGCCAACATCGCGCGTTTTGCAACCACCGGGCGGGTGCCGCTGTTCGCGCTCGCCAGCAGTCCGCAGACGGCCGCCAGCATCCGGAATATTGCCGATCTCGCGGGCAAGACGGTTGGCGTCGCCCAGCTCGGCAACTCCGACCACGCACTGACCCTGTACCTGCTCAAGCGCAACAACATCAATCCCGACAGCGTGCGCTTCGCCACGCTCGGCCCGAACCTGTACGACGCCCTGCGCCTGGGCCAGGTCGATGCCGGCATGGTGCAGGAGCCCGGCCTGACGCTGCTGCAGCAGGACGGCGCGCGCGTGATTGTCAACCTGATGCAAAGCGGTGATGCCGAGCAATATCTCGGCGGTCCGTACGAGTTCATGGGCGTGGCCGTGCGCCCGGACGAGATCGCACAGCGACGCGCCCAGATGCAGAAGATCGGCAGGGCGCTGGAAGCCGGCATGCACTACATGCAGCAGGCACCAGTGGCCGATCTGATCGACGCGTTGCCGCGCGAGCTCATCGCCGGCGGCAACATTGACGTGCTCGGCAGCGCCCTCGATCGCTACCGGGCCTCGCTGTATCCCGAGCGCGTGCAGATCGAGCGCGACGCCTGCGAGCGCGTAATGGAGGCGCATCTGCTCGCCGGCATCCAAGAGGAACCGGCGGATCTGGATGCACTGCTCAAGCAAGCGATATTGGGTGCCTGAATGTTGCAGATTTCACAATTGGCGCTGGCTTACGGCGATGCCGAGCCGGTGCTCGAAGACATTGACCTCGGGTTGGCAGAGGGCGAATTCGTCAGCCTGGTGGGACCATCCGGCTGCGGCAAGAGCAGCCTGCTGCGCGCGGTCATGGCTCTGCAGGCGCCGAGCAGCGGCCGGGTCGAACTGGCTGTGTCTCGGCGCGCGGTCGGTTTCCTGTTTCAGGACGATGCACTGCTGCCCTGGCGCAGTGCCTGCGACAACATCGCGCTTGGGCTGCGCATTCACGGCGCCGGCAAGCGCGCGGCGCGAGCACAGGCGCATGAATGGCTGGAGCTGGTCGGCCTGGCGGGGCTCGGCAGCCGCTATCCGCGCGAGCTCTCCGGCGGCCAGCGCAAACGCGTCGCCATTGCCCAGGTGCTGGCGCTGCGCCCGCGCCTATTGTTGATGGATGAGCCGTTCTCGTCGCTGGATGCGATCGTGCGCCATTACCTGACCGCGGAGCTGCTGCAGTGGGTCGAGGGCGAGCACATGACCGTGCTTATGGTCACCCACGATCTGGAAGAGGCGGTGGCTCTGTCCGATCGCGTGCTGCTGCTTGGCAACGGTCCGCGCGCCCACATCAAGCAGGAGTTCGCGGTGCCGCTGGCGCGCCCGCGCGATTTGCTGCATGTGCGCCGCGAGCCGCAGTTCGCGCCGCTGAGCGCGCGCCTGTGGGATGCCCTGGCGCAGGAGGTTGATGTCCGGCACCGGCGCATCGCCCAGCCCGATGATGATGTGGACATGGCGGCATGAACACGCTCCCCCTGGGCTTGTATGCGCGCCGCCTGGCCACGCTGTTGGGTGTGCTCGGTTTGTGGCAGTTGAGCGCCGGGCCGCTCGGCTGGGTGGATCCGTTTTACCTGCCGCCGCCCGCGGCCATCGGCGCCACCCTGGTGCAGCTGTTCGCCGATGGCGGCATTTACAGCCATCTGGAGGCGACGTTCGGCGCCGCGCTCATGGGCCTTGCGCTGGGCCTGCTGGTGGGCGCGCTGTGCGGCTTCGTCGCCGCGCTGGTGCCGCTGCTGGCCGAGTTGCTGGAGCCGGTCATGGTGCTGCTCAACGCCATTCCGCGGGTGATTCTGGCGCCGCTGTTCATCATCTGGCTCGGCATCGGCATCGGTTCCAAGGTGGCGCTGTCATTCATCCTGGTCGTGGTGCTGACGTTTTTCTCGGTCTACAACGGCATTCGCGCCGTCGATGCGAGCCTGGTCGAGCGCGTGCGCACGCTCGGCGGCGGCACCTGGGTGCTGCTGCGCGAAGTATATGTTCCGTCGGTCGTGTCCTGGGTGATGAGCAACCTGCGGGTGTCGGTGGGCTTTGCCTTCACCGGCGCGGTGGTGGGCGAGTTCGTGGCCTCGACCCGCGGACTCGGCTACTTGTTGTCGTTCGCTCAGAGCACTTATAACGCCGCCCTCAGCCTGGCGCTGATCTTCCTGGTCGTGGTCGTGGTCATGCTGCTGTTCGCCGGCGCCGGCTGGCTGGAGCGGCGATTGTTGCGCTGGAAATACCGATGAGCTGCCGTGCGTGCGCAAAAGTCGAACCTTGGTCGGTGTTCGCCTGCCTCGAGCGCGGCCTGGCGCGGCGGCGCCTGCCGCCGCTGGCGCACGCCGGCCGGCGGGTGGCTGCGGCCGATGGCCAATGGGCTTGCTTCACGCTGGCCGTGGCGGACAACCGCTTGGCCGAGATCCGTTTCAACGCCAGCCCCTGCAGCACGCTGATTGCCTGCTGCGAAGCGCTGGCCGAGCTGAACCAGAGCGCCAGGCTGGATGTCACGCCGATCGTCGACACGGCAGTGCTGCTGGCGCGCCTGCCCGGCATACCCGCGAGCAAGCAGGAGCGGGCGGTGCTGGCCGTGGCCGCCTGGCGCGCCGCCCTGGCTGCAAGTACCACGATGCGGGCCGTCTGACTGGCGGCCCTGCACACAAGGAGAAAGCAAATGAAAGTGGCTTATATTTTTGCCACCCAGAAACACACCGTGTCCTATGTCCTGGGGCGCATGATCCTGCCGCAGCTGGAGGAGGGCCGCCATGGCGCGACCGTGGTCGGCATGTTCTTCTTCGAGGACAACAACTATGTGCTGCTGCAGGGCAACCCCATTGGCGAGCGCCTGCAGCGCGTGGCCAGCACGAACAGCATCCTGCTCATGGGCTGCGACCAGTGCTGCTACGAACGCGACATCGCCGACCGGCTGCTGGACGGCGTGCCCATTGGCTGCTTTCCGGATCTGTACGGCGCGCTGGCGGATAACATGCCCGATCAGATCATTACCTTGTAAGGCAGGCTGCGACGGCCTGCATGGCTGTCGCTGCCATTTTTTCTGCGCCGTAGCAGGCGAGCACGACGCGCGGCGCGTGACCGCGAGGCGGAGAAAGTTCTATCATGGGCCTTTTCGCCAACCCTGTTTCATGCCATGAATGCCAGCCTCCAGCAAACCGCCGCCGCTGCAACCGCCCAGGCGGTGGATGTCGGCGATGCCGAATATCTGAAACGCATCAACACTGCGCGCGTCTATGATGTCGCCCTCGAAACGCCGCTCATGGAGGCGGCGCAGCTCGGCGCGCGCCTTGGCAACCGTGTGTTTCTCAAGCGTGAAGACATGCAGCCGGTGCATTCGTTCAAGCTGCGCGGCGCCTATAATCACATGGCCCGCCTGTCGCTGGAGGAGCGCCGCCGCGGCGTGATCTGCGCCTCCGCCGGCAATCATGCCCAAGGTGTGGCACTGGCCGGGCAGAAACTCGGCCTGCGCGCCGTGATTGTCATGCCGCGCACCACGCCGCCGATCAAGGTGCAGGCGGTGGCGGCCTATGGCGGCGAGATCGTGCTGCACGGCGACAGCTACGACGAGGCATCCGCGCACGCCGCCGAGCTGCAGGCGCGCGACGGGTTGGTTTATGTGCATCCCTATGACGACCCGGACGTGATTGCGGGCCAGGGCACCATCGGCATGGAAATCGTGCGCCAGCACCCGGACCCGATCCATGCCGTGTTCGTGTGCGTCGGCGGCGGCGGGCTCTTGGCCGGCATCGCCGCCTACATCAAGAGCGTGCGCCCGGAGATCCGCGTCATTGGCGTCGAGCCGGAGGACGCCGCCAGCATGACCGAGTCGCTGGCTGCCGGCGAGCGCGTCTCGCTGGCGGAGGTCGGCTTGTTTGCTGATGGCGTGGCGGTGCGCCAGCCGGGCGAAGAAAGCTTTCGCCTGGCGCAAAAGTATGTCGATACCATGATCACTGTGTCCATCGATGAAACCTGTGCCGCCATGCGCGACATTTACCAGGACACGCGCGCCTTGAGCGAGCCCGCCGGCGCGTTGGCGCTGGCCGGAGCCAAGAAATACGTGCAGCAGACCGGTATCGCCGGCGAGCATCTGGTGGCGATCCAGTCCGGGGCCAACGTCAATTTTGATCGCCTCGGCTATGTCGCCGATCGTGCTGAACTGGGCGAGCAGGGCGAGGCGCTGCTGGCGGTGACGATTCCCGAACGCCCCGGCAGTTTCCTGGCATTCTGCAATGCCATCGGCGGGCGCGTGGTCACCGAATTCAATTATCGCTATGCCGAAGCCAGCGCCGCGCACATCTTCGTGGGCATCAAGCTCAAGGAAGGGGTGGTCGAGCGCAACCGCATCATCTCCGATCTGCGCAGCGCCGACTACGAAGTGATCGATCTCAGCCGCAACGAAATGGCCAAGCTGCACGTGCGCCACATGGTCGGCGGGCGCGCGCCCAACGTCGACAACGAAATGCTGTTCCGCTTCGACTTTCCCGAGCGCCCCGGCGCGTTGCTGGATTTTCTCAACAGCATTGGCGATCGCTGGAACATCTCGCTGTTCCACTACCGCAATCACGGCCATGCCTACGGCCTGGTGCTGGCCGGGCTGCAGGTCGATCCCGAACAGCAGGCGGACTGCCGTGCATCGCTGGATGCGCTCGGCTACGACTACGTCGAGGAAACCGACAACCCGACTTACCGCCTGTTTCTGCGCGCCGGCTGAGCGCGTCCATGGCCACACCTCCGCAGAGCCTGTGCCTGCTGCGCCTGTCGGCGATTGGTGATTGCGCCAACGTTGTGCCCATCGTGCACACGTTGCAGGCGCACTGGCCGCAGACCCGGCTGGCCTGGGTCATCAACCGCGTGGAAGCCGCGCTGGTGGGCGATCTGCCCGGTGTGGATTTCTATGTCATGGACAAGCGCGCCGGGCGTGCCGGCTTGAAGGCCCTGCGCCGGCAGCTGCGCGGCGCGCGCTTCGACGTGCTGCTGCACATGCACGCCAGCTGGCGCGCCAATCGCGTGAGTCGCCTGATCCGGGCACCGCGGCGGCTGGGCTTCGATGCCCTGCGCACGCGCGATGGCCAGTGCTGGTTCGTCAACGAGCGCATCCAGCCGGCTGCCGGACGCCATGTCGTGGACGGCTTCTTCGCGTTTCTCGAGCAGCTGGGCCTGCGCGAGCGGGTGTACGACTGGCACGTGCCCATTGGCGCGGCCGATCGTGCGCATGCCGAGCAGCTGCTGGGCGCTGACGCCGCGCCGATTCTGTTCATCAGCCCCTGTTCCAGCCACGCGCGCCTGGCCTGGGCGCCGGAACGCTATGCCGCAGTGGCCGAACACGCGCGCCAGGCGCATGGGATGCGCCCGGTCCTTGTCGGCGGGCCGAGCGCGGTCGAACGCCGCATGGCGGCAAACATCAACGCGGCGCTGCCGGGTCCGGCGCTGGATCTGGTCGGGCAGACCAGCCTGAAGCAGCTATTGGCCTTGTTCGAGCGCGGGCGCATCCTGCTCGGCCCCGATTCCGGGCCGGGGCACATGGCCAATGCCGTCGGCCTGGATGTGATCGGCCTGCATGCCGCCACCGACAGCCGGCGCAGCGGCTCTTATCTGAATCGCGCGCTGAGCGTGGATTATTTCGACCAGGCGGCGCGCCGGTACCGCAACGCCACGGCCGACACGCTGCCCTGGGGCACGCGCATCGAGAACATCGAGGGGATAATGCAGCTGATTCCGGTCGCGGCGGTCACGGCGCGGCTGGATCAGGTCCTGGCGGGTAATGGCATGGGAGCGGGCGCAGAGGCGACTGGTTCTTGACATGCATTAGCGCGCGCCTGCGCATGGCAGGAAAAGGCAGCTCCCGCCAGTGCCGGCAATCGTTTTTGACCTTGAGACGAATGCTCAGGTGGGGCAAACCACGCTGCGTTAGGCTTCCCGCTGCAGGGCGGGCCTGCTCACCGGCAACGCTTCATCACCCCTAGGTCGGTATTTAGGCTCAAGGGATAACTAAACGATCATCGCACACGGCAGGAGTGCCGAACACTGATGATACGTTGCTTCAGGCCTGGTCATCAAGGGCCGCCTCGATGCGCAGCTGCATCTGCGCGAGGCGCTCGCGAGTCTGCTTGTCCAGTGCGGATGGTGACGACAGGGGCGCCGCATCATCTTCCACGCCATCGTTGTGCAGACGGTTGCGCAACTGTGTGTTTTCCTGTTCCAGCCTGAGCAGTTCGCGAGCAGTATTCAGAGCGGCCATGACTGCAATCCGATCGACACCAAGCGTTTTTCCTTTCTTGCGGATGGCCTGCATGCGCCGCGACAGGAATTCTGCAGAGGACAGCAGCGCCTCGCGTTCATCATCAGGGCAGGAGACGGCGTAGTCCCGGCCCAGAATGCGTATCGTGAGAGTGGTGTTCTTGGTTTCTGCAGCCACGTTATTTGCCTTTTTGCGTATGCATTTATGTGCGGTCGGCTTCCGCTTCCAGCGCCCGAATGCGTTCGATGACGCTATTCAGGCGTTCGCGCAATTGCGCCTTTTGCTCATTTTGTGTCTGGTGCACCGCCTGTAGCGCCTTGTGCTCGGAAAGCAATTGCTGGTATGCGGCCAACAGCCTGTCCACGCGCTGTTCGAAGTTATCGATGTCGAATTCGGATAACTGGGTCATGTCCTTGAGTATAGCTGGCTGCAATGCATGGAGGAAAGCCGCACCGGTGAGAGCGAACAAGGCCCGGCATCGGGCCGGGCCTTGTCCATGGTCGGGACTGCCTGCGCTTACTCGATCAGCAGGAACAGGGCGCCGCCCTGGCGGCGGATGTGCAGCAACAGCCGGCCGCTGTCCTTGCTTACCAGCTTGCGGAACTGCTCCAGGCTGGTGACCTGCTGCCGATTGACCGAGGTGATGATGTCGTTCGGGCGCAAGCCTGCCCGAGCAGCTGGGCTGCCGGGACTCACGCCGCGCACCATGATGCCTTCCACCTTGCCGGCCAGCGGGTGTCCTTCCGGGATCGCGGTAAACTGGGCGCCGGCCAAGGCTTCGTTCAGGTTGCTGCTGTCGGCCTGCTGCTCGGATTCCTCCGCGGCACTGCCCAAGGTGGTGGTAACGGTTTTCTCCTCGCCATCGCGTATCAGCGTGATCGTGACATCACTGCCCGGCAGGCGCAGACCGATGGCGCGTGCCAGATCGGAAAAGTCCTTGATCTGCTTGCCGTCGACGGCGATTATGACATCCCGTGCCTTGATGCCGGCTTCCTCGGCGGGCGAGTTGTCCTCGACCTGGGCGACGACGACCCCTTGGTTGCTGTCCAGACCGAATGCTTCCGCCAGGTCATTGGTCAGATTTTGCCCGATGACGCCGAGCCGGCCGCGGCGCACTTCGCCATATTCCATGATCTGATGATAGATTTTTTTCACCAGATTGCTGGGAATGGCAAAGCCGATGCCGATGTTGCCACCGCTTTGCGACAGAATCGCGGTATTGATGCCGATGACTTCGCCGTCGAGGTTGATCAGCGCGCCGCCGGAATTGCCGGGGTTGATGGAGGCATCGGTCTGGATGAAGTTGCCATAGCGACTGCCCAGGCCGCTCAGGCCGTGCCGGCCCAGTCCGCTGATGATGCCGGAAGTGACGGTGTGAGCCAGGCCGAAAGGATTGCCTATGGCAATGACGAAGTCGCCCACGCGCAGCTGGTCGGAATCGCCCAGCGGAAGCTCAGTGAGATTTTCAGCGTCGATCTGAATCACGGCGAGATCCGAGTCGGAATCCTTGCCGACAAGCTCGGCGTTGAATTCGCGCCCATCGTTGAGGCGCACGGTTATCGTCTCGGCGTCATTCACCACGTGGTTATTGGTGATGATGATGCCCTTGTCGGCATCAATGATGACGCCGGAGCCGGCCGCCATGCGCTGTCGTGGCACGGGCGGCTGCTCCGGCAGGTCGAAGAAGTGGCGGAAGAAAGGATTTGCGAAGAGTGGGTTCTGCTCCTCCGTGCGGCTTTTGGTCTTGACCACGACGTTGACCACCGCCGGCATGACACCTTCCAGAATCGGAGCCAGCGACGGATCATCCTGATCCAGCATGCCGCTGGGAATGCCGGCCTGCACGGAAAACGCCGTAAAGAGTGCGCACAGGCACAACAGCGCTGCGAATTGGCTGCGAAGTTTTTTAAGCATGGCTGATCCTCAGCATTTCATATTCAAATTGGCACCGGGATTTAGCTTGGCGGTGTGCGGTTGTAAGACCATGAACGCAGCGACAAGTTTCACGCAGCACAGGATGCGCTGCTGACCCGAGGCAGTACCGACAAGGCTTCAGCGTTGTTTCAGCAGCATGTGCAAAACGCTGCGCACACCTGCCGTCGCGCTGCCGGCCAAGCGGGCCACGAACCCTGTCCGGCGCTTGTAGCGGATCTCGAAAACGGGCCGTTCTTCTCGGGCCGCCTTGAGCAGCAAGTCATCGCTGGTGGCGATTTCGTCGACCAGCTTGCGCTCCAGCGCCTGGCTGCCATGCCAGTGCTCGCCGGTGGCCACGGCATTGATATCCAGTTCGCTGCGGTAGCGGGCGACGAAATCCTTGAACAGGCCATGCGTGGCTTCCAGCTCCTGGCGGAACTTGGCCCTGGCCGCGTCGCTGTTCTCGCCGAATATGGTCAGCGTGCGCTTGTGATCGCCGGCGGTGTGCAGCTCGTAATCGATGTGCTTGTCCTTGAGCACGCGGTTGAAATTGGGGATCTGGGCCACCACGCCGATGGAACCGATGATGGCAAACGGGGCGGCGACGATGTGATCGGCCACGCAGGCCATCATGTAGCCGCCGCTGGCAGCCAGCTTGTCGACCGCGACCGTCAGGCGCACGCCGTTGTCGCGCAGGCGCTTGAGCTGGGACGCGGCCAGGCCGTAGCTGTGCACCATGCCACCGGCGGATTCGAGGCGCAGCAGTACTTCATCGCCGGCTTCTGCAACCTGCAGTACGGCCGTGATTTCGTCCCGCATGTGGGCCACGTCCGAGGCTCGTATGTCGCCATCGAAATCGAGCACGAACAGGCGCCTGCCGGCCGGCGCCTTGCCCAGTTTCTCTTCTTTGGCTCTGCGCTTTTCCTCGGCCTTGCGTTGTTTTTGGTGTGCCTTCAACTGGCGCTTGCTGAGCAATTCTCCATATAACCGATCAGCCATGCGCCGCAGGCGCCGGTTGATGTTGCGCACCTCGAGCTGTTCCTGGCTCATGCTGCGCGCGTGGTGAATGGCGCTGACCAGCCAGCCCACGAGCAGGCCGATGGCCAGCACCACGGTGGCCGCCTTGGCCAGGAACAAGCCGTAATCGATGGCGAATTCAATCATGGGCAGGGTTTTCCGATTTTCGCAGAGACTATGCCGATACCGGGGTCGAAGCAGCGGCGGGTTGCAGCCAGCCGGCGATTTCGTGTTCAACCAGGTCGGCGAGCATGGCGATGTGCGCGGCATGATCGTTCAGGGCTGGTACATAGGTCAGCTCCTGGCCGCCATGATCGATGAAGCGCTCGCGGTTTTCGATCTCGATTTCCTCCAGCGTTTCCACGCAGTCGGCGGCAAAGCCGGGGCAGATGACATCGACGCGCCCGACCCCGCTGCGGCCCCATTCGATCATGGTCTCGTCGGTATAGGGCTGCAGCCAGACCTCGCGCCCGAAACGGCTTTGGTAGCTCAGCTGCCATTCGTCGGCGCCCAGTTCGAGCCGCTCTGCCAGCAGGCGGGCGGTGCTCTCGCAGTGCTTGGGATAAGGGTCGCCGTTATCGGCATAGCGCTGCGGGATGCCGTGGAACGACATCAGCAGGCGCTCGCCGCGGCCGTGTTCCTGCCAGTGCTCATGCACCGTCTGCGCCAATGCCTCGATGTAGCCGGGATGGTCGTGATAGCTGGTGATGCTGTGCACGGCCGGCTGTTCCACGATGTCGGCCAGCAGCGAGGCCACCTTGTCGAACGCGGTGGCGGTGGTGACGGCCGAATACTGCGGATACAGCGGCAACAGCAGGATACGCTTGCAGCCGGCCGCGCGCAGTTCATTGAGTGCGTCCACGAGCGGCGGCTCGCCGTAGCGCATGCCGAGCGCGACGTGCACCGGCGTCTCCAGGCGCTGATGCAATTCCTGTTGCAGGGCGGCCGCCTGCTTGCGCGAGATGACCAGCAGCGGCGAGCCCTCGTCCGTCCAGATTTGGCGATAGGCTTCGGCCGCCTGCGCCGGGCGCTTGGTCAGCACCACGCCATACAGCACCGGCAGCCACAGCAGGCGGTTGTCGTCAATGACGCGCGGATCGCCGAGAAACTCGGCCAGAAAGCGGCGGATGTCCTTGGTATCCATGCTGCTGGGCGTGCCCAGATTGTTCAGCAGAATGCCGATCGGCGATGTAGTCTGGTCGGGCATAGCGATGTCTAG
>DATGUT010000165.1:0-2808 GCA_035301185.1 Salinisphaeraceae bacterium | reverse complement strand
AGCCAACGTGCCCGGTGCTGCCAGCACCAGTGGGCAAGGCGATGCCACCACAGGGCATGCAAACCGGGATAGGAAAAAATGACCTCGGCCGTACTGCGCGCCGCTGGGTCGCGCTCGAACACGGTCTGGATATCTTCATGTATACGCTGGAACATAAGCAATGCCGCCCTGGAGACAAACCTGGATGATGCAATCGGCGCAAACTGCCATGACTGGCCGTGATGAAGAATGTCGGGCCAACGGCAACACAATCAACCCTTGTCCGCAGGCCCGCTGCGGCGCCGCGGATCGAGCGAGCGCAGCGCCCCGCGCAAGATGTTGAGTTCGGTGCGATCCGGCGCCGCGCGATTGAACAGCCGCCGCAGGCGCCGCATCAGCAGTTTCGGCTCGTTCGGGTCGAGAAAACCGCTGGCGGTCAGCACTTCGGCCCAGTGTGCATACAAGCCCTCCATCTCGGCTGCGGTCAGCTCAGCAGGTGCCGTGGCGGGAGTAACGGCCGCATCGCCAAGCGCCATGCGCACTTCATAGCAAACCACCTGGATCGCGGCGGCGAGATTGAGCGAGCTGTAATCAGGATTGGCGGGTATGCCGAGATGCAGCTGGCAGTGATCAAGTTCTGCGTTGGTCAAACCACTGCGCTCGCGCCCGAATACCAGCGCCACCCGCTGCCCTGCCTGCGCACGCTCGATTGCCGTACCGGCGGCATGGCGCGCATCCACGAGCGGCCAACGGGTGTGGCGCGAGCGCGCGCTGCTGCCGATGGCCAGATGACAGTCGGCCAGCGCCGCAGCCAGAGTGGGAAAAACCCGAGCCGCGATCAACACATCGTCAGCGCCGGAAGCGCGTGCCGCCGCCTGCGCCGGCGAATAGGCCGGCGGCGCCACCAGCGCCAAGTCACTCAGTCCCATTACTTTCAGCGCCCGCGCCGCAGCGCCGATATTGCCGGCATGCTGCGGCGCCACCATGACGACGCGCAGCCGGCCGAGCGCGGCAGATTGATTGTTCATACCTCGGGAATGGCCCAGCAGCAATGCACAGGCGGCAAATGGTACGCTATGCGCCCGGCTACAGGCCGCCATCCCACTATTCGCAATCCATTATTCCAGCCATGCATGCCTATACTCATACCGCCATCAGTGCCGCCCGCCGTGCCGGTGGCGTCATCCTGCAATACTATCGTCGCGGCGAAACCGGCGATGTGCAGCGCAAAGCGGAAAACGACTACGTCACCGAGGCCGATCAGCGCGCCGAGGAAGTGATCATCGACAGCATCCAGCGCGCTTATCCCGAGCACGCCATTCGCGCCGAAGAGTCTGGGCGCAGCGGCGATTCGCGCACGGTGTGGATCATCGATCCGATCGACGGCACCGCCAATTTCATGCACGGCATCCCGCATTTTTGTGTCTCCATTGCCTGCCAGATCGATGGTGTGATCGAACATGGCGTTGTCTATGATCCGGTCAAGGACGAATTGTTCACGGCCGATCGCGATGCCGGCGCGCAGCTGGATCAGCGCCGCATCCGCGTCTCCGGCATCAGCCAGTTGCGTCATGCCATGCTGGCCACTGGCTTTGCCTATCGCAAGAACGGCGATGTGGCGCAGTACCTGCCCGTGTTCAACCGCCTGCTCGCCGCCAGCGGTGACATCCGCCGCGGCGGCTCGGCAGCACTGGATCTCGCCTACGTCGCCTGCGGCCGTCTCGATGGCTATTGGGAACTGGGCCTGTCGCCTTGGGACGTGGCTGCCGGCATGCTGTTGGTCGAAGCGGCTGGCGGCCTGGTCAGCGATCCGTTTGGTGGCGACGCACTGGAAACGGGCCACATCGTCGCCGCCACGCCCAAGCTGCACCCGCTGCTGGCACAGCGCATCAGCAGCACGCCGACCGGTTGAGGCCGCGCTGCAGCACGCGCTTGCTGCGGGTGCTATGCTTAATGCTCAAGGCTTCAATAAAAACCTGCAATGTCGAAGCTGGATGGCCTGCAAGAAGCACTGGCTTATCTCAAACTATGGTTGGGCATCCTGATTGTGAACACGCCCTAACAATTGCAGGTTTTATAGCCTTGTTTTCGATTGCTTTCGGCTGTGTCGCCCTGCATCGGCAAAGCGAACGCAAGATCGAACAGATTTCGGAGTTATGGCTATGGACATCATCATGGCATTGGTTTTGGTGGCGGCCGGCGGCTTCTTGACTTATCTGGCCCTGGACGCAGCAGTTCGTCGCGCAAAATAACAGCTGTCCCGCCTGTCCCGCCGCTATCTGGGCAGGCCTGGTCGCCGAGCAACCACATCCATTAGCACTCGCCAGCCCGCACCAGCACTTCAACGCGTGATCCGGGCATCGCGCTCGGCATCCTCTTCCTTGGGCGGATAAATATCTTCCTTGGTGACATGCAGATGCAGGCCGATGGCGCTGGCGATATACACCGAGGAATAGGTGCCGATGACGGTGCCGATCAGCATGGCCAGCGCGAACCAGTGCACCGAATCGCCGGCGAACAGCAGCAAGGCCACGACTGCAAGGCTGGTCGTGGTGGCGGTCATGACCGTACGCGCCAGGGTCTCGTTGATTGACGTATTCATCACCGTAAACGTATCGGCCTTGCGCATGCGCCGATAATTCTCCCGCTGGCGGTCGAAAATGACGACTGTGTCGTTGATGGAATAGCCGAGAATGGCAAGCAGTGCTGCCAGCACGGTCAGATCGAACGGCCACTGGAACAGCGAGAACAGGCCGGCGGTGATGATCACGTCGTGCGCCAGGGCGATCACCGCACCGGTGGCCAGCTTCCAGTGGAAGCGCACGATGA
>DATGUT010000164.1:0-9090 GCA_035301185.1 Salinisphaeraceae bacterium | reverse complement strand
AAAAAGAGGAGGAGTCCATCCCATCACAAGACAAGACGCAGTGAGCGTACGGTAGTCACTCTACCGTAGCGAGCTGCAACGCAGGATTGCGGAAAAATGGCCGCCGTCCCGAAGGGTTGCGCCCAAAATTGCGCCATCCTGCGTTGCATGGCTTGGTCGTAGGAGTGCTACGACCGGCGCCACGCGCCTTGTCTGGCACAATTTTGGGCAGCAACGCGACGCCGCGGTGATTGTGAACACGCCCTAAATGGCGTCGCGATCCGTCTCGCCGGTGCGAATGCGGATCACCTGTTCGAGCTGGTGCACGAAAATCTTGCCATCGCCGATCTGGCCCGTCTTGGCGGCATTGATGATGGCATCCACAACCGGCTCCACCCGCTCGTCCGCAACCACGACCTCGAGCTTGATCTTGGGCAGGAAATCGACCGCATACTCGGCGCCGCGGTAAAGCTCGGTGTGTCCCTTCTGGCGGCCGAAGCCCTTGACCTCGGTCATGGTGGTTCCGTGCACACCGGCTTCAGAGAGCGCCTCGCGTACATCGTCGAGACGAAAGGGCTTGATGATGGCGGTGACCATTTTCACGAGATTGTGCTCCGCTGTGACCAGACGACAAGCCGTGATTCTACCACTCGCTGACGAAATGCAGGCAGCGCATGCCAAGAAACCGAGCAATAGCCACAAAGCCTGTGCTGCAACGCTCTGCCACACATAAAAGCCCACTTGAACCGTGCCCAGGCAGTGCTTTGCCAACGATCATGCGACAGGGCATGCTGTAGTCGATAATCTTCAATAGCAAGTGAGTCAGGATGGATATTCGCGCCCTGGAAGACATTGCCGAGCGACTGGCAGGCATGTTGCCGCCGCAAATGGAACCGCTGCGAGAGGAATTGCAGGCTAATTTCCGCGCCCTGCTGCAAAGCCGGCTTGCGCGCCTGGACCTCGTGCCGCGGGCGGAGTTCGAGGCCGCGCGCGAAGCGTTGGCGCAGACCCGCGCCCAGCTCGACGAACTGGAGCGGCAGGTGGCCGCGCTCGAAGAGCAGCGCGACCCAGGCGGGCAGCGCACCTAGTGGCACTCGCCTCGGTTCACAGTCGTGCGCAAACGGGGTTGGAAGCGCCGCCGGTCACGGTTGAAGTCGATCTCTCTGGCGGCCTGCCCATGCTGGCCATCGTCGGTCTGCCGGAGGCCGCGGTCAAGGAAAGCAAGGATCGCGTGCGCGCCGCAATCAACAATAGCGGCTTCAGCTTTCCGCAGCGCCGCTTGACGGTGAATCTCGCCCCTGCGGATCTGCCCAAGGACGGCGGGCGCTTTGATCTTGCCATTGCGCTCGGTATTCTGGCTGCGTCGGGTCAGATCCCGGCTCAGGCGCTGGCCGGCTACGAATTCCTGGGCGAGCTGTCGCTAACCGGCGAGCTGCGCGCCGTGCGCGGTGCGCTGCCCGCGGCGCTGGCGGTACGGGCCTGCCAGCGTACGCTGGTCGTGCCGGAAGGCAATGCAGCCGAAGTCGCCTTGGCTGGCGCGGATCATGCCTATGTGGCTGCGAGCCTGGCTGCCGTGGCTGCCTCCCTGGCCGGCGAGCCGCTGTGGACTCGGCCCAAGGTTGCCAACCGCGTGGCACCAGTGGCTGCGTCTGCCGACATGGCCGACGTGCGCGGCCAGCACCAGGCACGGCGGGCGCTGGAGATCGCGGCCGCAGGTGGCCATTCGCTGTTGCTGATCGGGCCGCCGGGCAGCGGCAAGACCATGCTGGCATCGCGCCTGCCCGGCCTGTTGCCGCAGCTGACGCACGAACAGGCGCTGCAGGTTGCCGCCATCGCCTCCATTTCCACGAGCGGCTTTGGTTTGGCGCAATGGGGGCGGCGGACGTTTCGTGCGCCGCATCACACCTCGTCCGGCGTGGCGCTGGTCGGCGGCGGCTCGGTGCCGCGCCCCGGTGAGATCACTCTGGCGCATGGCGGTGTGCTGTTCCTGGACGAGCTGCCCGAGTTCGAGCGCAGCGTGCTGGAAGTCTTGCGCGAGCCGCTGGAGTCTGGCCACATCACCATCTCGCGGGCCGCGCGCCAGGCCGAGTTCCCGGCTGCATTCCAGCTGGTGGCGGCCATGAACCCCTGCCCCTGCGGCTATCTCGGCGATGCTTCCGGCCGCTGCCATTGCACCCCCGAGCGCATAGCGCGCTATGCGGGGCGCATTTCTGGGCCGCTGCTCGATCGCATCGACATGCACCTGCGGGTGGCGCCGGTCGAGCACGAGGTGTTGCTGGCGCAGGACTACAGTGCGGAGGATAGCGCCGCCGTGCGCACACGCGTGGTCGCAGCGCGCGAGCGCGCCGTCGCCCGCGGCCATGACTGCAACGCAGCCTTGAGCGCACGTGACATGGATATGCATTGCCCGCTGGCCACCGATGCCCGCCGTGTCATCGAGCAAGCGATGCGGCGGTTGAATTTGTCGGCGCGCGCCTACCATCGCGTGCTGCGCGTGGCACGCTCGATTGCCGATCTGGCCGCCAGCAAGGTAATTACCGCCCAGCACATGGCTGAAGCGATTGGCTACCGGCAACTCGACCGATCTTGAGCGCCGTGGCCTGGCGGCCGTGAGTATTGCCGGGGCAGGACGGCGTTTGTAACCAGCCGGCGCAGCGTCTAGACTTTGGCGCCCATGGCCAGCATCCAGCTTAATTCCCGGCAGCAAGCCGCGGTGCAATATCTCGACGGCCCACTGCTCGTGCTGGCTGGTGCCGGTTCCGGCAAGACCGGAGTCATTACCCGCAAAATCGCTCACCTGATCCGGCATGTCTACAGCGCCGATCGGATTGCCGCGGTCACGTTCACGAACAAGGCGGCGCGCGAGATGAAGCAGCGCGCCGGCGCGCTGCTGAGCCGTGATGCGGTCAGCGGCCTGACCATCAGCACCTTCCACAGCCTCGGCCTGCATGTCATTCGCCGCGAGCACGCGGCCGTTGGTCTGAAGCCGCGCTTTTCCATTTTCGATGCGGAAGACGCCGATCGGCTGCTGGCCGATTTGCTGGGCAAGGACGTGGAACTGCGCAAGCTGGCGCGCTTCACCATCAGCAGCTGGAAGGCAGGCCTGGTGTCACCGACAGCGGCCATGGATCTGGCGGCAGATGGCAGCGAACGACGCATTGCCAGCACCTATGCAGAATATGAGCGGCGCCTGCGTGCCTACAACGCGGTCGACTTCGATGACCTGCTGAGTCTGCCGGTGCGGCTGCTGCAGCGCGACCTGCAGGCTCGCGAGCGCTGGCAGAATCGCTTTCACTACCTGCTGGTGGACGAATATCAGGACACCAATGCCGCGCAGTACGAACTGCTGCGCCAGCTCGCCGGGGCGCGGGCGGCATTCACGGTGGTGGGTGACGATGATCAATCGATTTATGCCTGGCGCGGCGCCCGCCCCGGCAATATTGCCGATCTGGGGCGTGATTTCCCGCAGCTCAAGGTCATCAAGCTGGAGCAGAATTACCGTTCCGTCAACAGCATTTTGGCGGCCGCCAATCACCTGATCCAAGGCAATCGACGCAGCTATGAAAAAAACCTGTGGAGTGCCAAAGGGCAGGGCGCCCCGGTGCGTGTCATCACCAGCAGCGATGATGTCGCCGAAGCTGAGCGCGTGGTGGGTGAATTGCTGTCGCACCGCTTGCGCCATGGCGGGCCACTGGGCCAGTATGCCGTGCTTTATCGTGGCAATCATCAAGCGCGCATCTTTGAAAGGATCTTGCGCGAGCGTGGCGTTGCCTATCGTGTCTCCGGCGGGCGTTCCTTTTTCGAGCGCAGCGAGATCCGTGATCTGGCGGCCTATCTGCGCCTGCTGACCAATGCCGATGATGATGCCGCCTTCTTGCGCGCAATCAACCTGCCGCGGCGCGAGATTGGTCCGGCCACCTTGGAGAAACTGAGTGTCTACGCCGGTCAGCGCGACCTGAGCCTGTTGCAGGCGGCGCGCGGCATTGCGCTGGCGGGCGGCATCGGCGAGCGCTCCGGCCGGCGCCTGGCAGGCTTTGCCGACTGGCTGGCAACGCTTGCTGCCGCGGCGCAGACAGCGCCGGCGCGCGTTATTGTCGAGACCCTGCTCAAGGACATCGACTATCGCGACTGGCTGTGCGACACGACCAGCAGCAAGCGGGCAGCCAGCCGCAAGCTGGAGAATGTGGATGAATTCCTGCGTTGGATCGCCAGTGTCGACGACGGTCTCGATCAACGGGCTGCGGTCTCGGGGCTGGATGAGGTGGTGCGCCGGCTCGGGCTGCTGGACTTTGCCGCCCGCAATGATGCGGACGACGAGCAGCGAGTGCATTTATCCACCCTGCATGCTGCCAAGGGGCTGGAGTTCGATCATGTCTGGCTCGTTGGCCTGGAGGAGGATTTGCTGCCGCATCACGCCTGCACCGACGCGGACAAGATCGAGGAGGAACGGCGCCTGCTGTATGTCGGCATGACGCGGGCACGCAAAGGGCTGGCCCTGTCCTGGGCGCGGCGCCGGCGGCGTGGTGGTGAACTCGTGGCCACCACACCAAGCCGCTTTCTCGAGGAATTGCCGGCAGACCAAATCAACTGGCCGGATCGGGCTGGCAGCACATCCGAAAAGGCTGATGTAGCCAGCGGTCGGGCCCAGCTGGCTCAGCTCAAGGCCATGCTGGGCAGCACCTGAATCGAGCCCGGTGGCGCCGGGGCAGTTATGGAATCACTCGACGCCGGCTTCGCTCAGGATGTAATCCACCGCGTTCTTGACTTCTTCATCCGACAGGCTGGAGTCGCCACCACGGGGTGGCATGGCATTGAAGCCCTCGATCGCGTGTGTGTAAAGCGTATCCTTGCCCTCGTCGGCCAAGCGCTCGCTCCAGATATCGGTTTCGGTAATCTTGGGTGCGCCGGCCGCGCCAGTATCGTGGCAGGCCATGCATACCGTGCCGTACACCTCTTCGCCTGATTTTGCCTCGCCCCCTTCTTCAGCGCCGCCGGCATCAGCAGCCGCTTCCGCTTCGCCTGCATCGGCAACGGTGACCACCTGGTAAGTCGGGCTGGTGCGTTTCTTCATCAGTGCGATCTGCTCAGGACTGGGCTCATCACTCTTGTTCAGGCCGCCGAGAATGGCTGCTACCACCAGCGCCAGAACGGCAATGCCGCCCAAGACTACCATGATGATGCCGAAGCTTTTGAAAAATAATTTGTCCTGATCAGAGGTGTTATTGCTCATGTAGTTACTCTCAACCCGCTGTGGCCGTATTGCACGACCTGATAAGAAGTACCGGCAGATGACGGCATCACAGTATACCCGAAAATATTTACATGTCAGGGTCTGGCAGTACGGCAATGGAGGCCCACCGAACCCAGCATTTCAGAGCCAGACTGGCCTGCTGCTGGCTGCGGGTTGGCGATGATTGCTGTTTTAGGTTTTCTCGGCCCGTTTCGGCGCAATGCCTTGCTTTTGCGCTTTTGCCATGTGTTGCCAAGTGGCGGGCGCGTGTTGTTGATCAGGTGCAGGCGCTATGATCTGACGCCGCCGGCATACCCCTGTACACTTGCTGTGTCGGCCGCTTCCGGCAAGGTGAGAAGGAGATCAAATTGAGCAACGATACGCGCCAGGCCGCGCTTGATTATCACGAAAACCCCGTGCCCGGCAAAACCGCCATTGTCGCCACCAAGCCGCTGAGCAACCAAAGCGATCTGGCGCTGGCGTATTCGCCGGGTGTGGCCTGGGCCTGCGAGGAGATCGTCAAGGACGAGCAGCAGGCGGTGCGCTACACCAACCGCAGCAACTTGGTTGGTGTCATCACCAATGGCAGTGCCGTGCTGGGGCTGGGCGACATCGGCCCGGTGGCGTCCAAACCGGTCATGGAGGGCAAGGCGGTCCTGTTCAAGAAATTCAGCGGTCTCGATGTGTTCGACATCGAGATCAACGAAAGCGACCCAGACAAGCTGGTCGATATCATTGCCGCATTGGAGCCGACCTTTGGCGGCATCAATCTGGAAGACATCAAGGCGCCGGAGTGCTTCACAGTCGAGCGCAAGCTGCGCGAGCGCGTCTCGATCCCGGTGTTTCACGACGACCAGCACGGCACCGCCATCACCGTTTGCGCCGCCTTCATCAACGGCCTCGAAGTCGTCAACAAGAAAATCCAGGACATCAAGCTGGTGGTGTCCGGCGCCGGCGCCGCCGCCCTGGCCTGCCTGGGGCTGATGGTGGAACTCGGTCTGCGCCCGGAAAACATCTGGCTCACCGATATCGAAGGCGTGGTGTACAAGGGCCGCAAGGTATTGATGGACCCGGACAAGGAAGCCTATGCGCAGGACACCAAGCTGCGCACCTTGGCCGAGGTCATCGATGGCGCCGACGCCTTTCTCGGACTCTCCGCCGGCGGCGTGCTCAAGCCGGACATGGTGCGCAAGATGGCCGACCGACCATTGATTCTGGCACTGGCGAATCCCTATCCGGAGATCATGCCGGAGGAGGCCAGGCAGGCGCGCGATGATGTGGTCATGGCCACCGGCCGCTCTGATTATCCCAATCAGGTCAACAACGTGCTCTGCTTCCCCTATTTGTTCCGCGGTGCCCTTGATGTTGGTGCCACCAGCGTGACGCCGGCCATGGAGAAGGCGGCGGTTTACGCCATTGCCGGGTTGGCGCGCGAGGAGCAGAGCGAGCGCGTGCTCGCTGCCTATGGCAGCTCGGAAGCCAGTTTCGGCCCCGACTACCTGATTCCCAAGCCGTTCGACCCGCGCCTGATCATGCGGGTGGCGCCGGCGGTGGCCAAGGCGGCCATGGAAACCGGCGTCGCATCACGACCGATCACAGACCTTGCCGGCTATACCGAAGATCTCAAGCAGTTTGTGTATCACTCCGGCGCCTTCATGAAGCCGCTGTTCTCCGCCGCCAATACCCTGGTTCAGGAAGGTGGCAAGGCGCGCATCGTCTTTGCCGAAGGCGAAGACGAGCGGGTGCTGCGTGCCGTGCAGGTGATCGTGGATGAAAACCTGGCGCAGCCGATCCTGGTCGGCCGTCCGGACGTGATCGCCACCCGCATCAAGCGCCACGGTCTGCGTTTTGATCTGGACGAGGACGTGGAAATCACCAATCCTGAGCAGGACGAGCGTTTTCATCGCTACTGGACGGAATACTGGCAATTGCGCAGCCGCAAGGGCATTACTCGGGACATGGCGCGCACCGAGATGCGCCGGCGCATGACGCTCATCGGTGCCATGATGATGCATCTCGGCGAAGCCGACGGCATGATTTGCGGCACGGTTGGTTCCTTCTTCGAGCATTTGCGTTACGTCGATGAAGTGATCGGACTGCGCCAGGATGCGCAGAGCTATGCTGCCATGAACGTGCTGCTGTTGGCAGAGCGCACTGTCGCGGTCGTGGACACGCATATCAATGAAGCGCCCACCGCCGAGCAAATCGCCGAATACACCATTGCCGCGGCCGAGCAGATGCAGCGCCTGAACCTGGAGCCGCGCATCGCATTGTTGTCGCATTCCAACTTTGGCTCCAGCAACAATGCATCGGCACGCAAGATGCGCACGGCGCTGGCCTTGATTCAGCAACATGCGCCACACCTCGAAGTGGATGGCGAAATGCATGGCGACTGCGCCTTGGACCAGGATACGCGTCGCCAGATACTGCCGGATAACCTGCTCGAAGGCTCGGCTAATCTGCTGGTTTGCCCCGATCTCGATTCCGGCAACATCGCCTACAATTTGCTCAAGACTTCCGCCGGCAGCAACACCGCCATTGGTCCATTCCTGCTTGGTGTCGATGCGCCGGTGAATATTCTTACCGCCAGCGCCACCGTGCGCCGCATCGTCAACATGGCGGCGCTGACGGTGGTGCGCGCCAACATGGAGGAAGCAGGCTGAAACCGGCGCCGCCGCAGGTCGCCAGCAAAAATGCCCCGACATTGTTTATGCCAACCAATACGCAAACGCAGCTGCCGCATTGTCTGACCATTGGCCATTCCACCCACAGTGCCGAAGAGTTGATCGCGCTGTTGCAGGCCAACCAGGTCAACATGCTGGTGGACGTGCGCACGATGCCGCGCTCGCGCCACAATCCGCAGTTCAATCGCGATGCATTGCCGGCGACCCTGGCGGCGGCCGGCATTGATTATCGCCATTGCCAAGCGCTGGGCGGCCTGCGCAAGCCGCGTCCGGATTCGCCCAACGACGGCTGGCGCAACACTAGTTTTCGCGGCTATGCGGATTACATGCAGACAGCCGAATTCGAGGCCGCTTTCGAGCAGCTGGTGGCGCTCGCCGACGACTACCGGATCGCGCTCATGTGTGCCGAGGCCGTGCCGTGGCGCTGTCATCGCTCGCTGATTGCCGACGTTCTCGCCGCTCGCGGCGCCAGCGTGGCGCACATCATCGGCAACAAGACCCAGCCGCATCGGCTGACATCTTTTGCCGTGCTCGAAGGCAAGCGCGTGACTTATCCTTTCTCGCTGCAGGGATGATGTGCTGCTGGCAAGCCGCAGCGCGCACCTGCAGGCTCAGGCGGCTCTTGCACCCAAGGACTGCAGCGGCGAGCCATAATAAGTAACTGGAAAGCTCCATGTCTGTTGCATCACCTGCACGCGTTGCCATCCTGCTGGTCAGCCTTGCACTGGCGGCTTGCACCAGTATGCCGGCACAGACGTTTCTCGGGCCAACGGCCGCCGGCAAGCACTACCAACATTTTCTCGTCTATGCCGCATTCACGGATCTGGGCGCCGAGGGCGCCTTTGAGCACGCGATGTGTGCACACCTGCAAGCTGCCGGCAACACCTGCAAAACCATGCTCCAGCTGGCACCGCCCACGACCGATCAGAACAGCGCCAGCCTTCTGCGCGCCGCGCAGGACAGCCATGCCCAGGCGCTGCTGATGATCGAGCTGGCCGACCCCGGCCAGGCCTCGCGCCGCATCCTGGCGGACGGCCGCCCCGGCTATGTGCTAGGGCGTGTTCACAATCACCGCGGCGTCGCGTTGCTGCCCAAAATTGTGCCAGACAAGGCGCGTGGCGCCGGTCGTAGCACTCCTACGACCAAGCCGCGCAACGCAGGATGGCGCGATTTTGGGCGCAACCCTTCGGGACGGGG
>DATGUT010000163.1:0-5198 GCA_035301185.1 Salinisphaeraceae bacterium | reverse complement strand
AGATTCTCTATGGCGAGGGCATTTCCCGCTTCGGCGAGTTGATCGACCTCGGCGTGGCCCACAACCTGGTGGAAAAGGCCGGCTCCTGGTACTCCTACAACGGTGATCGCGTCGGCCAGGGCAAGGAAAATGCGCGCCAGTTCCTGAAGGATAATCCGACGATTGCCGACGAGCTGGAAGCCGCATTGCGCGCCAAACTGCTGCCGCAGAAAAATCGCACCGCGAAAACGGAAGAGGCGCTGGCGGCGGATGCCGGTCGCCAGGCGAGCCAGGGCTGAAGCGCGCGCAGGCACACTTCGTAGTTGACCGACACGCACGCACAGCAGGACGAAATCTGGCGCCGGGCCATGGCCTTGCTGGCCCGGCGCGAGCATGCACCGGCCGAGTTGGCGGCCAAGCTGCAGCGGCGTGGCTTCGACTCCGCGGATGTCGCCCATGTCCTCGCCGCACTGAGCGCCGAAGACCTGCTCAGCGCGCAGCGCTATGCCACGGCCGTGGTCAACGCTCGCAGCGCTCGTGGCTACGGGCCGCTGCGCATTCGCAACGAATTGGCGCAGAAGCAAATCGACGAGCAGCTGATCGAGCAGGCATTGGCTGCCGCCGAAGTCGATTGGTTCGCGCTCGCCGTCGCGACCTGCGCCAAGCGTTTTGGCACCGCTGCGGCCGCCGACTACAAGGAACGCGCCCGGCGCATGCGCTTCCTGCAGCGGCGCGGATTCGATTTCGACTGCATTCGCGCTGCCGTCGCGGATGCAGGCTAGCGCGCACCAGCGCCGTGCTTTGCTAACATGATGCGTTATTTGCTTGAAACTGCCGGGGAGTGACACCAGTCATGATGTCCACCAACGCGATTCGCACGCGTTTCATCGAATTCTTCGAGCGCCATGGGCATCGCCATGTGCGCTCCGGCAGCCTGGTGCCGGCCAACGATCCGACCCTGTTGTTCACCAATGCCGGCATGGTGCCGTTCAAGGACGTGTTCCTGGGCCGCGAGCAGCGTGATTACGTGCGCGCGGTCACATCGCAGCGCTGCGTGCGCGCCGGCGGCAAGCACAACGACCTGGAAAACGTCGGCTACACCGCGCGCCACCACACGTTTTTCGAAATGCTGGGCAACTTCAGCTTCGGCGATTATTTCAAGCGCGACGCCATTCGCTATGCCTGGAATTTCCTCACCCAGGAACTCGGCCTGCCCGCGGAAAAGCTCTGGGTTACGGTGTACGAGGACGATGACGAAGCGGCCGCCATCTGGCTGCAGGACATCGGCGTCTCGGCTGCGCGCTTTTCGCGCATCGGCGCCGAGGACAATTTCTGGCAAATGGGCGACACCGGCCCCTGCGGCCCGTGCTCGGAGATCTTCTACGACCACGGCCCGGAAGTCTGGGGCGGCCCGCCCGGCACGCCGGAACAGGAAGGGGATCGCTACGTCGAGATCTGGAATCTCGTGTTCATGCAATACGATCGCCAGCCGGATGGCGAAATGGTGCCGCTGCCGAAGCCATCGGTGGACACCGGCATGGGCCTGGAGCGCATCGCCGCCGTCATGCAGGGCACGACCGACAATTATGCGATCGACCTGTTCCAGACGCTGATCGCAGCCGCGCGCGAGGCGGTCGGTTTCCAGGGCGAAATGAACCCGGCGCAGTTCTCCTCGCTCAAGGTGATTGCCGATCACATCCGCGCCACTGCTTTTCTGATCACCGACGGCGTAACACCGTCCAACGAGGGCCGCGGCTATGTCCTGCGCCGCATCATGCGCCGCGCCATCCGTCATGGTTACAAGCTGGGCGCGCCGGAGGCCTTCTTCCATACGCTGGTGCCGACGCTGGTGGCGGAAATGGGCGCCGCCTTTCCCGAGTTGGCCGCTGCCCAGGCGCAGATCGAGCGCGTCGTGGCTCAGGAGGAACAGCGCTTTGCCGCCACCTTGGCGCAGGGCATGCAGATTCTGGAGCAGGCGATCGCGCAACTCGAGGGCAGCGAAATCCCCGGCGAAACCGTGTTCCAGCTGTATGACACCTATGGCTTCCCGGTTGATCTGACCAACGACGTCGCGCGCGAGCGCGGCCTGACGCTGGACAGCGCGGGCTTCGAGGCGGCCATGGAGCGCCAGCGCGAGCGCGCGCGTTCGGCCAGCCAGTTCGGCGCCGACTATCACGCGCGCATCGACGTCGACAAAGCCACCGAATTCATCGGCTATGACGACACCGCGGGTCAGGCCCGGGTGATCGCATTGCTCAGGCAACAGCAGCAGGTCGACGCGATCACGGCAGGTGATGCCGCCGTCGTGGTGCTTGATCGCACTCCGTTTTACGGTGAATCCGGCGGCCAGGTCGGCGATACCGGCACACTGGTCGGCGCCGACGGCGACATGGTTTTCCGCGTCACGGACACCAGAAGGCAGGACGGCGTGTTCCTGCATGTCGGCCAGCTCGAACAGGGCACGCTGGCCGTGGACGCGAGCGTGCAGGCCACAATCGATGCACAGCGCCGCCAGGCCATCGTGCTCAATCACAGCGGCACGCACTTGCTGCATGCGGCCCTGCGCGACGTGCTCGGCACCCACGTGCAGCAAAAGGGCTCGCTGGTTGCCCCGGAGCGGCTGCGCTTCGACTTTTCCCATTTTGAGCCCGTGGGCGCCGAGGCGCTGGCGGCCATCGAGGCACAGGTCAACGAACACATTCGCGCCGACATCGAGGGCCAGTTCTACACGCGCACTTATGACGAGGCCATCGCCGAGGGCGCGCTGGCCTTTTTCGACGAAAAATACGGCGAACGCGTGCGCGTGGTGCGCTTCGGCGATTACTCGGTGGAGCTGTGCGGTGGTACCCACGTGCGCCGCAGCGGCGAGATCGGCCTGCTGCGCCTGGCCGACGAGCGCGGCGTGGCCGCTGGTGTGCGCCGCATCGAAGCCACCACTGGTGCCGCCGCGATTGCCGGCATGCAGACAGCCCAGGCGCGCACGGCACGGCTAAGTGCGCAGCTCAAGGCCGCGCCCGCCGAGCTGGAGCAAAAACTGGCGCGGGTGCTGGATCGAGTGGGCGAGCTGGAAAGGCAAGTGGCGCAATTCAAGCATCAGCTGGCCAGCAGCCAGAGCGCTGATCTGAGCGAGCAGGCGCGCGAGATTGCCGGCCTGCAGGTCATTACCCAGCGCATGGATGGGGTCGAGCGCAAGGCGCTGATGGAAACCATCGACGGCCTCAAGAGCCGGTTGCCCAAAGCCGTGGTCGTGCTGGCCGCGGTCAACGCCGGCAAGATCGCCCTGGTTGCCGGTGTCGCGCAAAGCGAAAGCAAGCGCATTCCGGCGGGCGAACTGGTCAATTTCGTCGCCCGCCAGGTGGGCGGCAAGGGCGGCGGGCGCCCCGACATGGCCCAAGCTGGCGGCAACGAGCCGGACAAGCTTGATGCGGCCCTGGCCGGTGTTTATGACTGGGTGGCCGAACGGGCCGCCGGCTGATTTCCGAGCATGCAAAGCGGACAATAATTCTCATGGCATTGATAGTGCAGAAATACGGCGGCAGTTCGGTCGCCACGGTCGAAAAAATCCGCAAGGTGGCGGCCAAGATCAAGCGCTTTCGCGATGCTGGCGACGATGTGATCGTCGTGGTGTCGGCGATGGCCGGTGAAACCGACCGCCTCACGGCGCTTGCCGACGAGCTTGCCGGCGAGCCGCTGGCGCGCGAAATGGACGTGTTGCTGGCCACCGGCGAACAGGTCACGATCGCGCTTTTGAGCATGGCGCTGCAGCATCTGGAAGTGCCGGCGCGCTGCTATACCGGTTGGCAGATTCCCATCTTCTCGGATGCCGAGCATCGGCGCGCACGCATCCGGCGGGTGGCCACCGACAAGCTGCGAGCCACCCTGGACCAGGGCCAGGTCGCGGTTGTGGCCGGCTTCCAAGGCATTGATGGCAACGAGGAAATCACCACCCTGGGCCGTGGCGGCTCGGATACCACGGCGGTGGCGCTGGCTGCTGCCTTGGAGGCGGACGAATGCCAGATTTATACTGATGTGGACGGTGTTTACACGACCGATCCGCGAGTCGTGCCGCATGCCCGCCGGCTGGAGAAAATCACCTTCGAGGAGATGCTGGAAATGGCCAGCCTCGGCTCCAAGGTGCTGCAGATTCGCGCGGTTGAGTTTGCCGGCAAATTCAACGTGCCGCTGCGGGTGCTGTCTGCCTTTGAGGACGGCCCCGGCACTCTGATCACAATGGAGAAAACCGTGGAAGAACCAGTCATCTCCGGCATTGCCTTTACCAAGGACGAGGCGCAGCTCACCGTGCTCGCGGTGCCTGATCGCCCGGGCATTGCCTATGCCCTGCTCGGGCCAATCGGCGAGAACAACATCGAAGTCGACATGGTGTTGCAAAACATCTCGGCCTATTCCGACACCGATGAAGCACTGACCGACTTCACGTTTACCGTGCACGTGCGTGATTACGAGCGCGCCCGCGAACTGCTCGAAGTCGCCGCCCGCGATCTTGGCGCCGGCGAGGTCACCGGCTACAGCGACATCGCCAAGATTTCCGTGGTTGGTGTCGGCATGCGATCGCATGCCAACATCGCCGCGCGCATGTTCAAGGCCATGGCCGCAGAAAGCATCAATATCCGCATGATTTCGACCACCGAAATCAAGGTCTCGCTGGTCATCGAAACCAAGTATCTGGAGCTTGCGGTACGCGCCCTGCACGCTGAATTCGAGCTGGACAAGGCGCCGGAAAAGGTCGACAGCGAATTGACGCCGACGGCTGAGCAATAGCGGCCGCATGCTGCGCCCTGGTCGCGGCTGTCTGCCATGAGTGATTGCAACAGTGCGTGAACCCAACATGTTGGTGATAACACGCCAGGCGGGCGAGACGCTGCTTGTCGGTGAGGAAGTCAGCATCTCGGTGTTGGCGGTAGAGGACGGCATGGTCCGCCTCCGCATCGAGGCGCCGCGCGATATCGAAATTCATCGCAGTGAATTGCTGGCCCCAGGGCAGGCCGGAAATCTGCAATCAAAGGCCGCAACGGTTGGCAAGACTGATGACAGGTAAGCGAACGCAGCGGTTTTTTGCCGGCGCGACTTTACCTGCGCGCCCATAATCGGTATTCTTCGCATCCTCGACCGACAAGGTCGAATCCGCCAGCCCATGGGGCAGCAGACTACAGCATTGGAGAGGTGGCCGAGCGGCTGAAGGCGCTCCCCTGCTAAGGGAG
>DATGUT010000162.1:0-6666 GCA_035301185.1 Salinisphaeraceae bacterium | reverse complement strand
ATATCCAGGCGCACCGAGGAATAGAACTTGAGTGCGTTGCCGCCGGTGGTGGTTTCCGGGCTGCCGAACATGACCCCGATCTTCATGCGGATCTGGTTGATGAACATGACCAGCGTGCCGGTGCGCTTGATGTTGGCGGTGAGCTTGCGCAGCGCCTGCGACATCAGCCGCGCCTGCAGGCCGACGTGGGAGTCGCCCATCTCACCTTCGATTTCGGCCTTCGGCGTGAGCGCCGCGACCGAGTCGACCACGACGATGTCCACCGCCGAGGAGCGCACCAGCATGTCGGCGATTTCCAGCGCCTGTTCGCCGGTGTCGGGCTGGCTGACCAGCAGGTTGTCGACATCCACACCAAGCGCTTCGGCATAGCTCGGGTCGAGCGCGTGCTCGGCGTCGATGAACGCCGCCGTGCCACCAGCCTTCTGTGCCTGGGCAATGGCTTCCAGCGTCATGGTGGTCTTGCCGGAGGATTCCGGGCCATAGATCTCGACCACGCGCCCGCGCGGATAGCCGCCGATGCCGAGCGCTGCGTCCAGCGTCAGCGAACCAGTGGAAACCACCGCCACATCGACGGCTTCCTGGTCGCCCATGCGCATGACGGAACCCTTGCCGAACTGGCGTTCGATCTGGGTCAGGGCTGCGGCCAGGGCCTTCTTGCGATCTTCATTCATAAGCGCTTTACCATTATGCAGGCCACGTGCCGGCCTGCCATTTGAAACAGGTGTACATGGGTATTATTTCATACTTGAGCAAGCTTGGCCGAGCGGCCAGCGGCCGCGGCACGCATAGGCGCCGGCCACGCCGGCGGCGCCGCTTTCCACGAGCATGAATTCGCGCACGGGCCAGGCAATCGGTGCCACGAACCGGCCCGCGGCAGGCGGAGCTGCGTGCCGGGCCAGGCTGACATGGGGCTGGAAATGGCTTGCCGAGCCGGCCGCGCGGTCAGTGGGGGCGAGCAAGGCGGCCAGCTGCTGCAATGGGACCGGCACATGCGTCGGCCCCAGCCACAAGATGCGCGGGCGGGCAAAATATCCCACGCGCTCGAGCTGCAGGTTGAAGGCCGGCAAGTGTACGGCCCGCGCGCGCCGGCGCAACTCTGCCGTTGCCGCAGCATCGATGCGGCCATGAAAAGCGAGTGTCAAATGCAGGCGCTCGCGGGCCACCGGTTTGCCGTCGGCGCACAGCTCGCGCGCTGCAGCGGCGATGGCCCGCGCCGTCGTGGCATCCGGCCACAGGGCAAAAAAGATGCGGGCTTCAGCCAAGTCTTTCAACCAGGCCGTGCAGCGCGGCGTTAACGCTGGCCTCGCGCACTGCTGCGCGCGTGCCGGCAAACGCGAAGCGCCGGGCCTGCGGCACGCTGTTGCGCGCGGCCCAGCCGAGGTAAACCGTGCCCACGGGCTTGTCCGCGCTGCCGCCGCCGGGCCCGGCGACGCCGCTGACGGCAATCGCCCAGTGGGCGGCGCTGTGCGCCAGCGTGCCGACCAGCATGGCTTCGACCACCGCGGCGCTGACTGCGCCGTGGGTTTCGATCAGCGCCGCATCCACACCCAGCGCCTCGCGCTTGGCTGCGTTGGAATAAGTCACGAAGCCGCGGTCGAACCAGGCGGAACTGCCGGCCAGCGCGGTGCAGGCTGCCGCGACCAGGCCGCCGGTGCAGGATTCGGCCGTGGCCAGCATTTCGCCGCGCTCGAGCAGGCGCTGGGCCAGCGTCTCGACGATATCATCCATGGTGCACCTCCGCGTGCAAAAATGCCTCAACTCGCGCGGGCCGAGGATTCTTCCGCCGACGTCTGCGCCGCAGGCTGTGCGTGGCGCAATTCGCTGCGATCGATGATGTGGGCACCGACCAGATCGCCGGTCACATTAAGCATGGTCGCGCCCATGCCCAGCACCACGTCCACACCCGCCACCAGGGCGACGATGTCGATCGGCAGGCCGGCCTGGGTGAGCAGGATCGTGAGCCCGACCAGCCCGGCGCCGGGCACCCCGGCCGTGCCGATCGAGACCAGCGTGGCGGTGACCACCAGCAAGGCCAGCTCGGGGAAGCTGAACACATGGCCCACGATGTTGGCCGCCAGCACCACCGAGGCGCCATAGCGAATGACCGCGCCGTCCATGTTGACCGTGGCGCCAATGGGAATGACGAAGCCGGCGACCTTGTCCATGATGCCGGCTTGCTGGGCTGCGTGCATGGACACCGGAATGGTGCCGGAGCTGCTTTGGGTGATGAAGGCGGTGGCTATGGCATCGCGGCAGTCGCGGAAAAAGCGGACTATGGCAACGCGAAACAGCAGCAGCAACGGGATGTAAACCAGCAGAATCTGCAGCGCAATACCAGCATAAAGCACGCCGGTGAGCTTGCCCAGCGCCAGCAGCGCCTGGCCGCCCTGGTTGCCGAGCTGTGACGCCACCAGCGCGAACACGCCAAGCGGCGCATACTGCAACACACCATCAAGAATGCGAAACGTGACCTCTTTGGCCGCCTGCACCAGCTTGCCCAGGCTGGCGCCCTGCTCAGCAATGGCCGCGTCTTGCGAGCGGCACATGCCGGCCAGCGCAATGCCGACGATCAAGGCGACGAAAATAAGCGCCAGGATCTGGTTGTCGACCAGCGCCTGGAAAATGTTGCTGGGAAAAATGGCCAGCAGCTGATCCATGAATGCCGGCGCCTCGGGGGCGCTGACATCGCTGCCGGGGCGCTCCAGCCCGGCACCGGGGCTGACCAGCAGCGCCAGTGCCAGGCCGATCAGCACCGCCACCGTGGTGGTGGCGATGTAGTAGACAAACGTCTTGCCGGCAATGCGGGCGACACTGCCCGAACCGGTATGCGCCAGCGCATCGATCAGGGTCAGCATGATGATCGGGATGACGATCATCTGCAGCAGGTGCAGCAATATCTCTCCCAGCGGCGCCAGCACTTCGGCGCTGGGCCCGAACAGCAGCGCCACCGCCAGCCCGAGGAAGAAACCCACGGTCATTTTCAGGATGAGCGGCTTATCGCGATAATAACGCCAGGCGGGTAAGAGGAAACGTTGCATTTGCGTCGGTTGGAATCCCTGTGGCCGAAGCTGTGGCCGCAGATTGCCAGATCGAGGCGCGGCTGTCTGCTGACAACAGCCGGTCATGATAACGTCTACGCCCGCAGGCGGCGAATGACTGGCCGCAGGCACGATCCTTTCCCGTCAAGTTACAAGCGGTCTGCAGCGATGCAGGCACTGATCCCAGCAATACCTCAGGCGAACTGCTCCAGATGTCCGGAAACATGAGTGATGCATCCTCACACACACCTATGATGCGGCAGTATCTGGCCATCAAGGCCGATTACCCGCACATGCTGCTGTTCTATCGCATGGGCGATTTCTACGAGTTGTTTTTCGACGATGCGACCCGCGCCGCCGAGCTGCTGGACATTACCCTGACCCAACGCGGCCAGTCGGCCGGCCAGCCGGTGCCCATGGCCGGGGTGCCCTATCATGCCGCGGAGCAATACCTGGCGCGCCTGGTCAAGCGCGGCGAATCGGTCGCCATCTGCGAGCAATTGGAAGCGCCGGGCCAGTCGAAAGGCCCGGTCAGACGCGAAGTCGTGCGCGTGGTCACACCGGGCACGGTCACCGACGATGCCCTGCTCGATGCACGCCAGGCCAACGTCATGGTGGCCATCGCGCCGGCGCGGCGCAGCATCGGCATTGCCGTGCTGGAGCTCGCGCGCGGTGATCTGGCCGTATGCGAAGTCGCCGACGAAGACGCGTTACAGGCAGAGCTGGCGCGCCTCGCGCCCAGCGAAATCCTGCTGCCGGAGCATTGCGAGCTGACGCCTGCGGCCGGGGATGCATCGCTTGCCACGCGTGCGCAATGGGCGTTTGACCCGGTCAGCGCCCGCCGCCGGCTGCAACGATTCTTCCAGGTTGCAGCGCTGGATGGCTTTGGCTGCGCCAACCTGCCGCAGGCCGTGGCCGCGGCCGGGGCGCTGATCGATTACGTCGAAACCACGCAGCAGCAGGGTTGCGCACATATTACCGCGATGCGCAGCTATGCCTTGGATGACACGCTGATCCTGGATGCGGCAACCCGGCGCCATCTGGAAATCGAGCACAGCGCCAGCGGCGCCACCCGCGGCAGCCTGGTTGGCCTGCTGGATTGCTGCGTCACTGCGCTGGGCGCACGCGCTCTGCGCCGCTGGCTGGCCGAGCCGCTGCGCGATTTCGAGCGCCTGCGCCATCGCCATCAGGCCGTGGCCACGCTGTTCGATGCCCATCCCGATGCGCTGCGCAATGCCTTGCGCGAAACCGCGGATATCGAGCGCATCGCCACCCGCATCGCACTCGGCAGCGCCCGCCCGCGGGATTTGACCGGCCTCGGCGCCACCCTGCAGCGCCTGCCTGCAATCAAGGCCCTGCTCGAGCCGCTGGATGCGCCGCTGTTGCAGAATCTCGACGCGGAACTCGATCCGCAAACGGACACGGCCGCCCTGCTGGAGCGGGCGCTGGTGCCCGAGCCGCCGCTGTGGCTGCGTGATGGCGGCGTCATTGCCGCTGGCTACGACACTGATCTGGACGAGTTGCGCCAGCTGTCCAGCAATGCCGACGGTTACCTGGCCGAGCTGGAGCTGCGCGAGCGCGAGCGCACCGGCGTCGATACGCTCAAGGTCGGCTTCAACCGCGTGCACGGCTATTACATCGAAATGGGCCGCACTCATGCCGACAAGGCGCCCATCGACTACCAGCGCCGCCAAACGCTGAAGGCGGTGGAGCGCTACATCACGCCGGAGTTGAAGCAATTCGAGGACCAAGTGCTGTCCGCGCGCGAACGCGCCCTAGCCCGGGAAAAGGCGCTGTATGCCGAGCTGGTCGAACAGCTCGCCACGCAACTGGCACCGCTGCAGGCCACCGCCGCCGCGCTGGCCGCAGTCGACGTGCTCTGCACTTTCGCCCGCAACGCCATTGACTACGGCTGGTGCGCGCCGGAGCTGAGCGACACGCCAGGCATCCACATCAAAGGCGGCCGTCATCCGGTCGTGGAACGGGTCTTGGAGACACCTTTCGTGGCCAACGACACGCGTCTGGACGACGGCCTGCGCATGGCCCTGATCACGGGGCCGAACATGGGTGGCAAGTCAACCTACATGCGCCAGACAGCGCTGATCGTGCTGCTCGCCCACATCGGCAGCTTCGTGCCTGCGGACAACGCCGTCATCGGCCCGCTGGATCGCATTTTCACCCGCATCGGCGCCGGTGACGACCTGACCCGCGGCCAGAGCACGTTCATGCTGGAGATGCACGAGACTGCGCATATCCTGCATCATGCCAGCGAACACAGCCTGGTGCTGCTCGATGAAATCGGGCGCGGCACCAGCACGTATGACGGCCTCGCCCTGGCGCGTGCCGTGGCCGAACGGCTGGTGCACCACAACCATGCCTTCACGCTGTTTGCAACGCATTATTTCGAGTTGACCGCAGCTGCCGAAACCTGGCCGGCCAGCACTAACATGCACTTCGACGTGGCCGATTACCGCGCCCAGGGCGAACAGCAACTGGTGTTCCTGCATGCGCTCAAGCCCGGCCCGGCCTCGCGCAGCTTTGGCCTGCAGGTGGCGGCACTCGCCGGCGTGCCGCGCCCGGTGATCCGCCAGGCGCGCAAATACCTGCAAGCGCTGGAGGCCGGCGCGGCTCAGGAATCGGGCCCGCAAATGAGCCTGTTCGCAGCGCCGGAACCAGTCGTGGAGCCCAACCCGGACACACCGCTGGCCGATGCCCTCGCCGAGGTGGATTGCGACGAACTGTCCCCGCGCGAAGCGCTGGACCTGCTGTACAAGTTGAAAAACCTTGCCGCGGGCAAAACAGAATAGCGGCGCCGGTGCGCTGCGCCCGTTGTTGTCAGCAAGAGTCTCGCCACCGTTCTTGCCAGCTGCGCACCTGCTGCGTGTCTGACATACCTCCTTTTTGTGATCACAAACATTTAACCATGAGTTCTTCCACGGCTTGACATCAACTGCAGAAACCTTTTTCTCGGCATGATGCCTGCGCCTGTTCATTCGCCGCCTGGGTAGGCAAGCTCGATCTGCAAACATGCAAAAGGGCAATTTGCATAATATTTTTCAAGCATTATCAGCTTAGTATATCCTCGCATAAATTTTTGATCGCGTCTCGCGGCGGCCAGGCAAAGCGGCGCGAATCCGCCGTGTTGTGCCGGCTCGCCAGGCTCCACGATCAGTGGTATACGACTAAAGTCTAATATATTTTGTGATCACATTACTTGTTTATTTGCTTGCCGCTTGCTAGCTTGTGACTCAGGCAAAGCCACAAGAGAGGCTGGAATGACCACGGAACATGGCGCTGCACAGCGCTCGCTGCCCGCTGAATTGCAGGCTTTCATGGAAACCTCTCCACAACCCGAGTATGTCGAGGTTTTCATCGTTGACATCAACGGCATCATGCGCGGCAAGCGCCTGCCCGTTGAGTCCCTGCCGGCGGTTTACGAGCAAGGGTTGTGCCTGCCGGCCTCGACCCTGCTGCTTGATGTGCAGGGTGATGAGGTCGAGGCCACCGGCATGGTGCTGGATACCGGCGACGGCGATCATTACTGTCACCCCGTGCCTGGCAGCCTGCGCCCTATTCCCTGGAGCCACAGACCCGGCGGCCAGTTGATCACGCAAATGCATACGCCGGC
>DATGUT010000161.1:0-22695 GCA_035301185.1 Salinisphaeraceae bacterium | reverse complement strand
GATCCCGATTACGAGCGCGAGCAGCATAAATACAGTAATCCGGTCCCCAGCCGACGCCTGATTCTGCAGGATTTGGCCGCTTCGCCGAAGCCCATGCGGCGCAAGAAATTGGCGGCATTGTACGACCTGAAAAATGATGCGGCCCGGGCGGCGCTGGATCATCGCTTGTCGGCCATGCTGCGGGATGGTCAGTTGTTGGAGAACCGGCGCGGCGCGTTGGGTCTGATTGAACGCATGGATCTGGTGCGTGGCCGGGTGCAGGGGCATCGCGATGGCTTTGGTTTTCTGATCCCCGAGGACAAGAATGCGGATGACGTGTTTCTGAGTCCGCGCCAGATGCGCGCCGTCATGCATGGCGACCGCGTGGTGGTGCGCATAGTCGGGCATGATTTTCGCGGCCGCCGCGAAGGCCAGATTGCAGAGGTGCTGGAGCGCGTCAACAGCCATGTCGTCGGCCGGCTGAAAAGCGAGCAGGGCATGTATTACTTGATTCCCGACAATGCGCGCATCAGCCAGGACATCATCGTGCCGCAGGAGCGGCTGAACAATGCCAAGGCAGAGCAGATCGTGACCGTGCGTCTGCTCGAGCCGCCGGGCAAGCGCAACCGCCCGGTGGGCGAAGTGGTGGAAATACTCGGCGCCTATGGTGCGCCCGGCATGGAAATCGACATTGCCTTGCGCGCACACGGCATTCCCTTTGTTTGGCCCGCAGATGTGGAAGCCGAGGCGGCCGAGTTCGGCACCAGCGTCAGCGAGGCTGATTTGCAGGGACGCGAGGATTTGCGCGATTTGCCGCTGGTCACCATCGATGGCGCCGATGCGTGCGACTTCGACGACGCCGTGTATGCGCGCAAGACGCGCGCCGGCTGGCGGCTGTGGGTGGCGATTGCCGACGTGTCGGCCTATGTGACACCAGGTTCGGCTCTGGATGCGGAAGCCGAGCGGCGCGGCACGTCGGTGTATTTTCCCGACTACGTCGTACCCATGCTGCCGCAAGCCTTGTCCAACGGCCTGTGTTCGCTCAATCCGGATGTGGATCGCCTGAGCCTAGTGTGCGAAATGCGCTTTGATCGCGGTGGCCAACTCAAGGCCAGCCGCTTTTATTCGGCCGTCATCCGCTCGCAGGCGCGCTTGCGCTACGCGCAGGTGGCGGACTGGCTGGAGACGCCGGAGAACCTGCCGCAGCGCCATGCCCATCTGGCCAAACCGCTGCGCGACCTGCACGGCTTGTACACAGCCCTGGCCACGGCGCGGCAGCAACGCGGCACCATCGAATTCGAGACCACGGCGACGCGCATCATCTTCAATGAAGAGCGCAAGATCGAGCGCGTCGTGCCCGAGGAGCGCAACGTCGCGCATCGCATCATCGAGGAGTGCATGATCGCGGCCAATGTTGCCACCGCCAGACATTTGGCCAGGCGACGCATGCCGGTGCTGTATCGCATCCACGAGCGCCCCGGCGCGGATGCGCTGGCCGATGTGCGCGCCTTCCTGGCCGAGCGTGGCCTGTCGCTCGGCGGCGGTGCCGAGCCCGCGGCGGCGGACTATGACCGCGTCTTGCGGGCGGCGCACGAGCGCAGTGATTTCAACCTGATCCAGACGGTGCTGCTGCGCAGCATGCAGCGTGCGCTGTACTCGCCGCACAATGAAGGCCATTTCGGCCTGGCGCTGGAGCACTATGCGCACTTCACCTCGCCCATCCGGCGCTATCCGGATCTGCTTGCCCACCGAGCCATCAAGCACCTCGAGCAAGGGCGCAAGCCGGGCTCGTTTGCCTATGATACCGCCGCGCTGGAAACGCTTGGTGTACAATGCTCGACTGCCGAGCAGCGCGCTGATGATGCCACTCGCGATGTCGATGACTGGCTCAAATGCGAATATCTCAGTGATTCGCTGGGTGAGGAGTTTGCCGGCACAGTGGTGGGGGTGACTGCGTTTGGGCTGTTTGTGGAACTGGATAAGGTACGGGCGACGGGGTTGATCCACATTTCCAGCCTCAGCAATGACTACTATCATTTCGATGCGATCGGCCACTGTCTGCGCGGTGAACGCTCGGGCCGGGTTTTCCAGCTCGCGGATACGCTGCGGGTTCGGGTGGTGCGCGTGGATCTGGAGGAGCGCAAGATCGATTTCGACCTGCTCGAAGGTGAGCACAATGACCGGACACGGTCACAACGCCGCAAAAAGTCCACTTCAAGAAGGAAATCCAAATGAATCGAATATTGCTTGTTGCGTTGGCTTGTTCCGCGATGCTCATCGGCGGCTGTGCTGGCACTGATTACCGCAGGACCGAAGCCGGAACCGCCATTGGCGCAGTGCTGGGCGGTCTGGCCGGGTCGCAACTGGGGGATGAAAGCAGCACCAATGTGCTGATCGGCGCGGCCGTCGGCGCGTTGGCAGGCGGCGCGGTCGGGCGCTACATGGACAATCAGGAGCACGAGCTGCAGGCGCGGCTCAAGGCCGAGCGCGAAGCCAATATTCTCCACATCACCCGGCTCGGCGATGGCTCGCTCAAGATCGGCATTGCCAGTGATGCCTCGTTTGCCATCGATAGTGCCACCCTCTCGCAGCAGGCGCAGCAAACCTTCAACAAGATCGCCAGCGTGCTGCGCGACTATGACAAGACCATAATCCACATCGTCGGCCATACCGACAGCACCGGCAGCGCCGAGCACAACATGCGGCTGTCCCTCGAGCGCGCGCAGTCGGTCGCCAACTTCATGGCGGGTCGGGGGATCAATTCGCAGCGCATGCTCACCTGGGGGCGCGGCGAGTCGCAGCCGATTGCCACGAATGACACGCCCCAAGGACGCACGCGCAATCGTCGCGTCGATATCGTGATCAAACCGATCGTCGAAGGCCAGGAAGCGCAGGCATTGTCAGAGCCGGCTTATCTGGGCCGTTGATGCCCCTGCTATGATCGCTTGCACCTATTGCAAAAACCCGGCCAAGCCGGGTTTTTGCCATTGAGAGGCCGCGCATGGCGCAGCAGTCGCAAGAATATATCGGCGGCTTTCATGCCGTCACCGCTGCTGTGCAGCAGGGCCAGGCAGTGACCGCGATCTGGCTGGCCGCTCAGCGCCGGGACGAACGCAGCCGTGCCCTGCTGGCGTTGGCCCAGGAGCGGCGGATCAGCGTACACGAGGCCGACATGACGGCACTCGATGCCATGCTGCCGCAGGTGCGCCACCAGGGCTGCGTCGCCGAGCTGGGGCTGGTGCAGGCCTATCGCGAATCGCAGCTGCCGCAGCTGCTGGCAGCGGCAGATGCGCCGTGGGTGCTGGCTCTGGACCAGGTGCAGGATCCGCACAATCTGGGCGCCTGCCTGCGCAGTGCCGCCGCCGCCGGGGTAACGGCCGTGATCGCGCCGCGCAAACGTGCTGCCGGGATTACGGCCACCGTGCGCAAGGTGGCCGTGGGCGCCACTGAGCGCGTGCCGTTCGTGCCCGTGACCAATCTCACCCGCGCGCTGCAGCGGTTGCAAAAGGATGGCTTTTGGGCCATCGGCCTGGCCGGCGAAGTCGACACGCGGCTCTACGACGTCGACCTGCGCGGGCGCCTGGTGCTGGTGCTCGGCGGCGAGGCGCGCGGCCTGCGCGAGCGCACCCGTACGGCCTGCGATGTGCTGGCTTCGATTCCCATGCACAACGACATGGAAAGCCTTAATGTGTCAGTGGCCGCCGGCGTGGCACTGTTCGAGGCGCTGCGCCAGCGATTGTCAAATTAGGGCGTGTGTCATTGGACAGGGCTTGTGCTTGCACTACCTTGGGCGACGCTCTAAAATGACGCGCCTTGCGGCATGCACCGCAGTGCCTTGCTCCACGGCCACTGGATATTAACAGGGCCGGGGGCTGTCAACCCGAAAGGACACAACATGCGACATTATGAAATTGTATTTCTGGTCCATCCGGACCAGAGCGAGCAGGTGCCTGCGATGGTGGAGCGCTATCGCGGCATCATCGAAGCTGATGGCGGCTCGATTCATCGCCACGAAGACTGGGGGCGCCGTCAGCTGGCTTACCCCATCCAGAAGATTCACAAGGCGCACTACGTGCTGCTGAACGTGGAATGCACCCAGGCCGCGCGCGAAGAGCTGGAAGACAGCTTCCGCTTCAATGACGCCGTGCTGCGCCACTTGTGCATCACCCGGCCCAAGGCCGATACCGAACCATCCCCGCTCGCCCGCAAGACCGATGGCGAAGAGCGCAAACCGGCTGCCGCCGAAAGTTAAAAGGAGGCCATCATGGCTCGTTATGTTCGCCGCCGCCGCTTCTGCCGTTTCACCGCCGAAGGCGTGGTCGAGATCGATTACAAAGACATTGACACCCTCAAGCAATACGTCACCGAAACCGGCAAGATTGTGCCCAGCCGCATTACCGGCACCGCCGCCCGTTATCAGCGCCAGTTGTCGACAGCAGTGAAGCGGGCACGTTTTCTCGCGCTGCTGCCGTACACCGACCAGCATTCCGCCTGAGGCCCGTCATGGAAGTCATTCTGTTACAAAAAGTCCGCAACCTCGGCGATCTCGGAGATACGGTCAGTGTCCGCCCCGGTTTCGGGCGCAATTATCTGATGCCGCGCGGCATTGCGCTGCCGGCCACCAAGGCCAACCTGAAGGTGTTCGAAGAGCGCCGCGCCGAGCTCATGGCCCAGTCCGAGGAGCGGCTTGATCGCGCCCGCGGTCGTGCCGAGCAGATCCAGGGCCGCGAATTCGTGATCGCCATGCGCGCCAGTGACGAGGGCAAGCTGTTCGGCTCCGTCGGTCCGCACGAGATCGCCGACAAGATCACGGCCGAGGTTGCGGAAGTCGATGCCAAGGAAGTCGTGTTGCCGGATGGCCTGATTCGCCTGGTGGGCGAGCACACGGTCTTGTTGCAACTGCACGCCGAAGTCGAACTCGAGGTCACCGTCATCGTGGCGCAACTGACCGACATGGGCATCAACATGCCGCCGCGCCGCGCCGAATTGCAGGCCGCCGAGGAAGCTGATGCCGAGCAGGAGCGCGCAGCTGCGGAAGCGCTTGCAGACGAAGAAGACGAAGATGCTGATCTGAACGCCGAATTCGCCATCGACGAAGAAGCAGCAGACGAAGACTTGTCTCAATAGAGCTTCTTGCAGTTCTGAAACGCTGCCTGCGGGCAGCGTTTTTGTTTCTGCCATAACAAAACTGGTGCGTCCGCCTGCGCCGGCGTCGGTTTGTCATGCCGATCTGCGCGCATACGTGCTGCATGGCCGGTCCGTGCCCATGCCTGTGCCGCATGAATCAAGGCCGGCCGGTGCCGGCGCTGGCACGATCGGCGGCACGACGGTAGCTTATGCAGCGCAGCTCGCCCCTTGCCCTGTATTTCCTGGTTGATCATCCATGGCCGAAACCAAACTGCCACCACATTCCATTGAAGCCGAACAATCGGTCATCGGCGGCTTGCTGTTGTCCGAGCGCGCCTGGGACGAGGTCGCTGATCGCGTCAACGAGCAGGATTTCTATCGCGAGGATCATCGCCTGATGTTTCGCGGTGCGGCCGACCTGGCCGATACTGGCCAACCGCGCGACATCGTCACGCTGACCGAATGGCTGCGCAGCCGCGATCTGCTCGAGCGCGCTGGCGGTGCAACTTATCTGGGCAATTTGGTAACGGAGATCCCCGGCGCCGCGAACATTCGCGCTTACGCCGACATTGTGCGCGAGCATTCCATCATGCGCCAGCTGATTCACGCCGGCGATTTGATCACCCGCATGGGTTTCGATGGCGAGGGCCGCACCGCGGCGGAGCTGTTGGAAACCGCCGAAACCGAAATTTTTGCCATCGCCGAGCGCGGCCGGCGCGGCGGCGAGGGTCCGGCCGCACTGAATGCGGTGCTGGCCCAGGCGGTGGAGCGCATCGAGAAGCTGTTCGAGAACCAGGGTGAGTTCTCCGGCCTGCCCACCGGGCTGCAGCGCTTCGACGAAATGACCAACGGCCTGCAACCTGCAGATCTCATCATTCTTGCCGGCAGACCGTCCATGGGCAAGACGAGCCTGGCCATGAACATGGTCGAAAACGTGGCCATCAAGGAAAAGGTGCCGGCGGCGGTGTTTTCGCTGGAAATGTCGGCCGAACAGTTGGCGATACGCATGATCTCGTCCTGGGGGCGGGTGGATCAATCGCGCCTGCGCAACGGCCATCTGACCGAAGAGGACTGGCCCAAGGTCACGTCGGCGATCGGCATCATGAATCAGAATGCGCAGTTGTTCATCGACGACACGCCGGCGCTGTCGCCAAGCGAGTTGCGCGCCCGCGCGCGCCGCCTCAAGCGCGAGCACGACATCGGCCTGGTGGTGGTGGATTATCTGCAGTTGATGCAGGTGCCGGGCACGAAGGAGAATCGCACCAACGAGATTTCCGAGATTTCGCGCAACCTGAAGGCGTTGGCCAAGGAGCTGGACGTGCCGGTGATCGCGCTGTCGCAGCTCAACCGCCAGGTCGAGCAGCGCGACAACAAGCGCCCGCGCATGTCAGACCTGCGCGAGTCCGGCGGCATCGAACAGGATGCGGACCTGATCGTGTTCATTTATCGTGATGAGGTCTACAACGAGGACAGCGACGACAAGGGTGTGGCGGAAATCATCATTGCCAAGCAACGCAACGGCCCGCTGGGCACGGCGCGCACGGCCTTTTTGTCGCACATCACGCGCTTCGAGAACCTGCAGGATTATTACGACGACTTTGTGGATTGACCATGCGTGCCGTTGCCAGCATTGATACCGCCGCCTTGACGCACAACCTCGCGCGCGTGCGCGCATTGGCGCCCGGGCGGCGCGTGTACGCCGCGGTCAAGGCCGACGCCTACGGCCACGGCGCGCTGCGCGCGGCGCCGGCGCTGGCGGCTGCGGACGGCTTCGCGGTGGCGACCCTGGACGAGGCCATGCAGCTGCGCTGGGCGGGTGTCGAGCAGCCCATCATGTTGCTGTCGCAGCCGCTGGATGAGGCCGGCCTGCAGCATGCTGGTGAGCATGGCTTCGAGCCGGTCTTGTTCCATGCCGAACAGCTGGCCGTGGTCGGCGCCTATCACGGTCCCGCCCTGCGGGTCTGGGCGTTGCTCGACAGCGGCATGCACCGGCTCGGCTTCGCGCCGGCGCAGGTGCCCCAGGTGGTGGCCGCGTTGGCGCATAACCCGCATGTCGACTGCGCCGGCTGGATGACGCATCTGGCCTGTGCCGATGATCCCGACGATGCCATGACTCGCCGCCAGATCGCGGTGTTCGAGCAGGCCGTGGCGGATCTGCCGGGCGTGCGCTCGATCGCCAATTCAGCCGGCGTGGTGGCCTGGCCGGACACGCATGCCGATGTGGTGCGCCCCGGCATCATGCTCTATGGCAGCTCGCCGTTGTTGACCCAGTCGGCCGCGGCGCTTGGCTTGCGCCCGGCCATGCACCTGACGGCGCCGCTGATCAGCCGCAATCACATCGCCGCCGGCGAGCCGATTGGCTACGGCGCCACCTGGCTCACTCCCGAGGCCATGGACGTGGGCATTGTCGGCATCGGTTATGGCGACGGCTATCCGCGCCACGCGCCGTCCGGCACACCAGTGCTGCTCGACAATCAGCGCGTGGCGCTGATTGGACGGGTGTCGATGGACATGCTGGCCGTCGACTTGCGCAACGCACCCGACACGCGCCTCGGCGCGCGCGCGACGTTGTGGGGCCCGGGCCTGCCGGCGGAGGAAGTGGCTGCCTGGGTGGGTACGATTCCCTATGAGTTGTATTGCCAGCTCACGCCGCGGGTCGCGTTCGAGTACATCTGAGCAGCTCATGGCCAAACCCAAATCGATTTACGTCTGCCAGGCCTGCGGCGCGAGCCAGCCCAAGTGGGCCGGCCAATGCCCGGATTGCGGTGCCTGGAATACGCTCACGGAAACGGTGGTGAGCAGACAGCCGGCGGCCGCGCGCGGCTCCATGCAGGCGCCGCCCGCGCTGCATGCACCCAAGGTGCAGCGCCTGCCCGAAATCGCGCCGGAAACCCTGCCGCGCACCGCCACCGGCATGTCGGAGCTGGATCGGGTGCTCGGCGGCGGCCTGGTGCCGGGCTCGGTGATCCTGATCGGCGGCGATCCTGGCATCGGCAAATCGACGCTGTTGCTGCAGGTGCTGGCCCGGCTCGCGGCCAGCCGGCCGGCACTGTACGTGACCGGCGAGGAGTCGCTGGAGCAGGTGCACATGCGCGCGCAGCGCCTGCAGGTGGCGGACAACAATCTGGGCGTGCTGGCGGAGACCTGCATCGAGCGCATCCTGGCGCAGACGCAGCGCGAGGCGCCGGAGTTGATGGTGATCGACTCGATCCAGACCGTGTTCAGCGAAGCGCTGACCTCGGCACCGGGCTCGGTATCGCAGCTGCGCGAATCCGCAGCCATGCTGGTGCGCCACGCCAAGGCCACCGGCACGGCCTTGATCATTGTCGGCCACGTCACCAAGGAAGGCGTGCTCGCCGGGCCGCGCGTGCTCGAGCACATGGTCGACACCGTGCTCTATTTCGAGGCCGAGACGGCCAGCCGCTACCGCGTCATTCGCGCGGTCAAGAACCGTTTCGGCGCGGTCAACGAACTCGGCGTGTTCGCCATGGCCGACAGCGGCCTCAAGCAGGTCACCAACCCGTCTGCCATCTTCCTGTCGCGCCACGAGCACGCCGTGCCGGGCAGCGTGGTCATGGTCACGCGCGAGGGCACACGGCCCATGCTGGTCGAGGTGCAGGCGCTGGTGGATCAATCGCAGCTGCACAATCCGCGGCGCATGGCGCTGGGCCCGGAGGGCAACCGCCTGGCCATGCTGCTGGCGGTGCTGCATCGCCATGGTGGCATCGCGCTCGGCGATCAGGATGTATTCGTGAATGTGGTCGGCGGCATGCGCGTGCATGAAACCGCGGCCGATCTGGCGGTGGTGCTGGCCATGCTGTCGAGCTTCGTCGACCGGCCCCTGGGCGAAAAGCTGGTGGTGTTTGGCGAGCTCGGCCTGGCCGGCGAAATCCGCCCGGTGCCGGCCGGCGAGGAGCGCCTCGCCGAAGCCGCCAAGCACGGCTTCACCCGCGCCGTCGTGCCGCGCGCCAACGTGCCGCGGCGCGGACTCGACGGCCTCGAGGTGATCGGCGTGACCCGCCTGGCACAGGCGCTGGAAGCCGTGCGTTCCTGACTGCTCAGAAGTTCGCAAAGGCGCGTTAGTGCCAATGCTCACCGAGGAATAATTCCAGCACCAGCTTGCTGCCGAAATAGGCGAGCACCAGCACGCTATAACCACTGAGCACGCCGCGCAGGGCGGTGCGCCCGCGCCAACCGTAATGGCGCCGGCCCCACAGCAATACTGCAAATACCAGCCAGGCGGCGCAGGAGAGAATGGTTTTGTGTGCCAGATGCTGGGCGAACAGGTCGGCAATGAACAAGACGCCGGTCACAATCGCCAGCGTGAGCAGGAAGAAGCCGGCCACCAGCAGGCGAAACAGCAGGCGTTCCATGCTTTCCAGCGAAGGCAGGGCAGCCATTAACGCGCCGGGCGGGCGGCGGCGCAGCTGGCGGTGCTGCAGTGCCAGGATAATGGCCTGCACTGCGCCCAGCGTCAGCAGTCCATAAGCGAGCATGGACAGCAGAATATGCAGCTGCACCTGCCAGAGCAGGGTTTCGGTGGCTGCCGAGCCGGCAGGCAAGACAAGAGCAATGATGGCGCTGATGCCGGCCAGCGGATAAATGACCAACCCAAGGGCGCCGATGGATTCACGCAGTGAAAACAGCCACAGCAACACCGCTGACTGCCAGGCGAACAGCGACAGCGCCGAGCCGACTCCAAGAATCAGGGTGTTGCTTGAGGTCAGGCTGGCATGCAGCAGCGCAAGAGCATGAACCGCCAGCGCCAACGCCGCCCACAGGGTTACCCGCCAATGCGGGCGGCCATGGCGCAGATGTTGCCATACAGCATGGCCGGCAGCGGCATAGGCAGCGAAGGCGATGAGGACTTCGAAAAATTGTGCAGTCACTGTATCAAGGGTTGAATGCGACCCGGTATCATGACAGCTTACGGCACCGGGTAAAAGTGATGCGCTGAAGTATGGTAAACGCATACCGGAAAAGGCGCTTCGATTGCGGGTGACCCGCCGCGGTCTGCCCGCCAAGGCGCAATGCCATGGTGCCGGCCAGCGAAACAAGTGACACTCGCGTTATACTGGCGAGTACATCATAGTCAGTCATTCATGAGCGAATTTTTATGTTCGACAGTCTTAGTGACCGCCTTAATCGCAGCTTCCAGCAGATACGCGGCCGCGGCCGGCTAACCGAAGACAATATCCGGGCGACGCTGCGCGAAGTGCGCATGGCGCTGCTCGAGGCCGATGTCGCGCTGCCGGTGGTGAAGCAATTCATCGCTGATATTCGCGAGCGCGCCGTGGGCGAGGAGGTGATGACCAGCCTCACACCTGGCCAGGCGCTGATCAAGATCGTGCACGACGAGCTGACCCAGGTGTTGGGTACGGCCGGCGAAGGCCTGAACCTGCGCACCAAGCCGCCGGCGGTCATCCTCATGGCCGGCCTGCAGGGCGCCGGCAAGACCACCTCGACCGGCAAGCTGGCGAGCTATCTCAAGCAGCGCGAAAAGAAATCGGTCATGGTGGTGTCGACCGACGTTTATCGGCCCGCCGCCATCGACCAGTTGGCGCGCGTCGCCGCCGATGTTGGTGTGGATTGCCACCCCAGCACGACCCGCGACAAGCCGGTGGCGATCGCGCGCTCGGCGCTGCAGGCCGCGCGCAAGGGCTTTTACGATGTGCTCATCGTCGACACCGCCGGCCGGCTCGGCATCGACGACAAGATGATGAGGGAAATCAGCGCCCTGCATGGCGAACTCAAGCCGGTGGAGACGCTGTTCGTGGTTGATGCCATGACCGGCCAGGACGCGGCCAATACGGCCAAGGCGTTTGGCGACGCGTTGGAGCTGACCGGCGTGGTGATCACCAAGGTCGATGGCGACGCGCGCGGCGGTGCGGCGCTGTCAGTACGCCAGGTGACCGGGCGGCCGATCAAGTTTCTCGGCGTCGGCGAAAAGCTGGAGGCGCTGGAGCCATTCCATCCGGATCGCATCGCCTCGCGCATCCTCGGCATGGGCGACGTGCTGTCGCTGGTCGAGGAAGTCGAGCAGAAGGCGGATCGCGCCAAGGCCGAGAAGCTGGCGAAAAAAATCAAGAAGGGCAAGGGCTTCGATCTCGAGGACCTGGCCGACCAAATGCGCCAGATGCAGGACATGGGCGGCATCGGCGCGCTCATGGAGAAGCTGCCCGGCGCCGGGCAAATGCCCAAGGGCATGGCGGCGGCCGCCGATGATGGCCAGATCAATCGCATGCTGGCCATGGTGGATTCGATGACACCGCAGGAGCGGCGTTATCCCGACCTGATCCGCTCATCGCGCAAGCGGCGCATTGCCGCCGGCTCCGGCACCCAGGTGCAGGACGTCAACCGCTTGCTCAAGCAGCACCTGCAAATGCGCAAGATGATGAAGAAGTTTTCCAAGAAGGGCGGCATGAAGAAGATGATGCGCGGCCTGCAGGGCATGCAAGGCCTGCAGGGCATGGGCGGGATACCGCCGGGGCCGCGGCAATGATTTCATTTTTCTGCGGGTTCAGGTAAACTGTGCGGTCTTCATGACGCCACGCCACTCGGCGTGACCCATCCAGAATCAGCAGTGTAAACGGCTATGGTAAAGATCCGGCTCGCACGGACCGGCGCGAAGAAGCGCCCCTTTTATCACATTGTGGTCGCCGACCAGCGCAGATCGCGTGATGGTCGCTATATTGAACGGCTCGGGTTCTTCAATCCGGTGGCCGTAGGCGGCGAACGGCCGCTCAAGATCAATGTCGAGCGGATCGAATACTGGCAGAATCAAGGCGCCCAGATCTCCGAGCGCGTGCTCAATCTGGTCAAGTACTACAGCAAGCACCCCGATCAGCCCGCACCTCAGCGCGCGGCGGCGCCGGTCAGCAAGACCAAGGCACCCAAGCCGGCTGCCGATGCCTCAGCAGGCGACAGCGAAGCGAGTGCCGCTGCCGAATAAGCACAGCGGCCCGATGCCGTGATGCCGGAAAAAAAGATTGTTCTCGGGCGCATCAGCGGTCTGTTTGGCATTCACGGTTGGGTAAAACTGTATTCGCACACACGCCCGGTTGGTAACCTGCTGACATACAAACGCTGGTTTCTAAACCCGGATGTTGCTGCCGGCCGCCAGCCTGATTGGCGGCTTTTTCATGTTCTGGATGCGCGCCTGCAGGGCCGGACGCTGGTGGCGCAACTGGCGACTGCTACAGGTCATGCGATCGACAATCGTGATGCCGCCGTGGCCCTGCTGGATGCCGATATTGCAGTGGCCCGCTCGGCGCTGCCGCCACTGCCGCCGGGGCAGTATTACTGGCATGACTTGATTGGCCTGGAGGTGGTCAATCGGGCCGGTGTGGTGCTTGGCCGGGTCGACAGCATGCTGGAAACCGGTGCCAATGACGTGCTGGTGGTCGAAGGCGAATGCCAGCGTCTGATTCCTTTCGTGGTTGATGTGATCGTCGACGCGGTCGATTTTGCCGCGGCACGCATCCACGTCGATTGGGAAGCGGACTTCTGATGCGCATCGACGTCATTACCCTGTTCCCGCGGTGGCTCGCGCAGCTTGAAGAACATGGTGTCGTCGGGCGCGGCATCCGGGCCGGGAAACCTGCCTTGCATAGCTGGAATCCGCGCGCTTACAGCGCGGATCACAACCATCGTGTGGACGAGCGACCATTTGGTGGCGGCCCCGGCATGGTGCTGCAGGCGGCGCCGCTGCAGCGCACGCTGGCGGCCATTCGCGCGGTGCGCGCCGACACTGCCGGGCAGGCGCCGCTGATCATGCTGTCGCCACGCGGGCAGGTGTTCGATCAGCACTGGGCGCGGGCGCTGGCGGCGCGCCCAGAGGGTTTCATTCTGCTGTGTGGACGCTACGAAGGCATCGATCAGCGCTTTGTCGATGACTTTGTCGATGTGCAGCTGTCCGCCGGCGATTTCGTGCTCTCTGGCGGCGAGCTGCCGGCAATGATGATCATCGATGCGGTGGCGCGGCTTTTGCCCGGCGTGCTTGGCGACAGCGCTTCGGCGCAGACGGATTCCTTCAGCCAGGGGCTGTTGGAGCATCCACATTACACCCGTCCGGCAGATGCCGACGTGCCGCAGGTGCTGCTGTCGGGCGACCACGCGGCGATTGCGCGCTGGCGCGAGCAGCAGGCATTGGGCTGGACTTGGTTGCAACGCCCTGAATTGTTGCGGGACTTGGCGCTGAGCGATGAGCAGCGCGCCCTGTTGCGCCGCTTCATCGCCGGCGAGCGCGGCAAGGCCGAAAAAAAGCCGCCGCCCGATGGCAAAAACTGACGCGCATCAGGTATAATCCTGCATCTTTACCCCCGCACCTGTGTACCGGCAATGGAGTCTTGCCTGGGTAATGCGAGGCTCCGCCAAAATCAAGAGGCAAGGTCATGAGCAACATTATTGACGAACTGGAAGCCGAACAGCAGAGCGGCAAGAGCATTCCCGAATTCAGCGCCGGCGACACGGTGGTCGTGCAGGTGCGCGTCAAGGAAGGCGAGCGCGTGCGCCTGCAGGCTTTTGAAGGCGTGGTCATTGCCAAGCGCAATCGCGGCCTCAATTCGGCGTTCACTGTGCGCAAGGTTTCCTATGGCGAGGGTGTGGAGCGCGTGTTCCAGACATTTTCGCCGAACGTCGCCGAAATCAAGGTCAAGCGCCGCGGCGATGTGCGCCGTGCGAAGCTGTACTACCTGCGTGAGCGCAGCGGCAAGTCGGCCCGCATCAAGGAAAAGCTGTCTCGATAATTGGCGCAAGGCCAATGCAAAAACGGCGCCGCGGCGCCGTTTTTTGTTGCACGCGTGAAATTGTCTTCAGGGCAGGATTCTGACCACACCCAGCAGGCGCCCTTGCCAATAATCGTCGGTTACCGGCTGGATGACGACCTTGCCCTGCTCCTTGGCGGCGTAGAGCATTTCCTGGTCGTTGAGATACAGCCCGACGTGCAGGCTGTCGTCGGCACCGGCCAGCGTGGTTTGGTAAAACACCAGATCACCGGGTTCAGCGGCGGCCAGGGTAATTGGCATGCCGGCGCCAAGCTGGCCGTGGGTGGACAGCGGCAAGTCGATGCCGGCCTGGGCGTAGGCGTATTGCACCAGACCGCCGTCGCCGAAAGCATCCGGCCCGGTGGCGTTGTTCTGATAGGGTTTGCCGAGCATGGCCGCAGCGGTCTCGACAATGGCTCGGCGGGTGCTCGTGGTTGCTGGCATGCGCTCGCTGATCGCGCTGCTGCCAGCAGTCGTGGCTGAGGTCGCCGGTGCTGCCGGCCCGCGCGCCGGCGTGGACGAGCAGCCGACCAGCACGGCAGCCAGGCCAAGCGCGGCCAAAAATGACAAATGCGGTTTAAGGATAGGGCGGTAGGCGACGTTGTTCATGCACGAATCGAAAGCGGGCCGACTCCAGAGAATAGCAGAATGCCGGCCACGGCGGGCGCTGCATTCAGTGTAGGCCTATGATGTTTGCACCAGCGTCTCGGGCAGCCCCTCGGCCAGCGCATCGAGGTATTTCTCCGCGTCCAGGGCGGCCATGCAGCCGGTGCCGGCCGAGGTGACCGCCTGGCGATAAACATGGTCCATGACATCGCCGGCGGCGAAAACGCCTGGCTTGCTGGTCGCCGTGTGGTTGCCCTTGAGGCCGCTTTCGACCGTGATGTAGCCGCCGTCCATGGCCAGCTGGCCGCGGAAGATATCGGTGTTGGGCTTGTGGCCGATGGCGATGAACACGCCGGACACGGCCAGCTCCTGCGTGGCGGCGCCGCCGCGCTCGTTCAGGCGCGCGCCGGTCACGCCCATGTCGTCGCCCAGGATTTCCTCCAGGGTGTGATTCCAGATGATGTCGATATTGCCGTGGGTCTGTTTTTCGAACACCTTGTCAGCCAATATCTTTTCGCCACGGAACTGGTCGCGCCGGTGCACCAGCGTGACCTGCGCGGCGATATTGGCGAGATACAGCGCCGCTTCCAGCGCCGTGTTGCCGCCGCCGACCACGAGCACGTGTTGCCCGCGATAAAAGAAGCCGTCGCAGGTGGCGCAGGCGGAGACCCCTTTGCCGATGAATGCGGTTTCCGATTCCAGCCCCAGGTAGCGGGCGGTGGCGCCGGTGGCGATGATCAGCGCATCGCAGGTGTAGCTGCCGCTGTCGCCGCTCAGGCGATAGGGCGGCTGGGCCAGATCCGCGCTGTGGATGTGATCGAACACGATTTTGGTGTCAAAGCGCTCTGCATGTGCCTGCATGCGCTGCATCAATTCAGGCCCTTGCAGGCCCGCGATGTCACCTGGCCAGTTGTCGACATCGGTCGTGGTCATGAGCTGCCCGCCCTGCTCAATGCCGGTGATGATGACCGGCTCGAGGTTGGCGCGCGCCGCATATACGGCTGCGGTATAGCCGGCCGGCCCGGAGCCGAGAATGATCAGCCGATGATGCGTCGTATCCTGCCTGCTGCTCATGATGTGTCACGTTTGCTAAGGGTTTAACCGTAGTAGATAAGGGAAGCCGGCACACGATTCAAGATAACGCTGGTAAACTTCGACCACGTTCCATGCTCGCCGCATTTGTCCGCATCCGCATACGGAGTCATCTTGGCCGAGAAAAAATCCCTGTTGCGCCGCCTGTTGGGCGGCATCTGGCGCACCGTCGTGGTGTTTTACATGCTGCTGTTTCTCGTCCTGGTGATAGCCGTGCCGGTTGCTGTCTACGTCCTGTTTTTCAGTGCCCCCGAGATCGAAGTGCCGCAGCACAGCGTATTGATCTGGGAACCGAACGGGCAATTGGTGGCCAGCCGGGATCGTGACGACAATGTCATCGCAGGTTTGCTGGCGCAGCCGCGGCCGGTCAGCGTCGTGCGCAACCTGACCCGCGTGCTGGAGCGGGCGGCAACGGATGATCGCATCGAATTGGTGCTGCTCAAGCTGGATCGCCTGGGCGAGGCCCAGCCAGGCCAACTGGAGGAACTGGGCCGTGCGATTCGGGACTTCAAGGAATCCGGCAAGCCGGTGCTCGCTTGGGCGCCGGATTACAACCAGGATCAGTATTATCTGGCCAGCTTTGCGGACACCATCTATCTGGACCCGCTGGGCCAGGTTTATCTCAAGGGTTACGGCGTGTTTCGCAACTATTTCGCTGACGCCTTGGAGATGCTGGACATCGAGGTCAATGTATTCCGCGTCGGCAAGTACAAATCCTTCGTGGAGCCGTTCATTCGCAACAGCATGTCGCCGGAGGCGCGCGCCAACAACCTGGCATGGCTGAACTCGCTCTGGTCCGATTACAAGAAGCGGGTCGCCGCAGCGCGCGGCATGACGCCGGAGGCAATCGATCAGTACATCATGGGATTCGCAGAGCGGCTGGCAGCCATGGGTGGCGATGCGGCGCAACTGGCGGCACAGGCCGGTCTGGTCGACAAAGTGGCGCCCCTGGGCGTGCTGCAGGTGCAGCTCCGCGAACAGCTCGGGGGCAAGAGTTACGGTGCAGATTTCCCTCGGATTGACGACCTTGATTATCTGGCGGCAACCGCCGATCAGGAGCACAGGAAAGGCGCCAGCCAGATCGTGCTGCTGCCCGTCGAAGGCCCAATCATAGATGGTGAAAGCGTAACCGGCGCGGCCGGCAGCAAGACCATCGTTGAACAGATCGAACGTGCCCGGCGCGACGATCATGTGGCTGCCATGGTCATGCGCATCAACAGCCCCGGTGGTTCGGTTACCGCCGCCGAACAGATCCGGCGCCAGGTCGAGCGCATGCGTGAGCAGGGCAAGCCGGTGGTCGTGTCCATGTCCGGGGTGGCCGCCTCTGGTGGTTACTGGATTGGCATGAACGCGAACGAGATCTGGGCCGAGCGAACCACCTTGACCGGCTCCATCGGCGTGTTCGGCATCGTGCCGACTTTTGGCAAGATCCTGAATGACCTGGGCATTAGCTCCGATGGCGTGGGCACGACCCCGCTGGCGGGCGCGCTGCAGCTTGATGAGCCGCTGTCGGAAGATGCAAAAACCATGCTGCAGGCCGGGGTGGAGCATATTTACCGCCTGTTCGTGGGCGGGATTGCCACAGCGCGCGGCATGGATGTGGAAGCGGTAGACAAGATTGCCGGTGGGCGGGTCTGGAGCGGCGCCGACGCGGCGGACATCGGTTTGGTCGATGAGCTCGGCGGTCTCGGCGAGGCGGCGACTGCGGCGGCGGCGCTGGCTGGGCTCGGACCGGATGATTATGTGCTGGTGCAGGAGCGCAGTCCGACCAGCTGGCGTACGCTGGTGCGTCGTTTGTTGACCGTACGCCTGGGCCAGGCCCTGCTGCCGGACTGGTTGCATGGTCTGGTGGCAGCGCAGGCACGGGACTGGCGACAATTGCATTTCGACGATCCACGCGGGCTGTACGCGCGCTGTTTTTGCCAGGTCCGGGCGGCGCCTGCATTCGGGCCGTAGCGGCGTGCATCTGCCTGGCTTGAAAGCGCGCACGCTCGTGTGGCTTGAATCGACAGCGTATGGATGCAAACTTCAGTTCATCAGGGGCCAGGCCATGATGCGCGGTCATCGCCTGGCCTGATTCATCAACAGAGGAGATTTGCCATGGGTTTGCTGGTCACAGGAGAGTGGCGTGATCGCTGGTACGATACCGAATCCACCGGCGGCCGTTTCATGCGCGAGGATGCCGGTTTCCGGCATTGGGTCGAAGACTCCGCCGAGGCGCCGTTCACACCGGAAGCCGATCGTTATCACCTGTACGTGTCGCTGGCCTGCCCGTGGGCACACCGCACGCTGATCCTGCGGGCACTCAAGGGTTTGCAGGCGGTGATTGGCGTGTCCGTGGTCGATCCCTACATGGGTGATCATGGCTGGGCATTTTCCACGGCACCCGGCTGCATCCCCGATCCGTTGTACGATGCCGACTACCTGTATCAAATCTACACCCGCGCCGCGCCGAAATACACCGGCCGCGTGACCACGCCGACGCTGTGGGACAGGCACCACGAAACCATCGTCTCGAACGAGTCGGCCGACATCGTGCGCATGTTCAACAGTGCGTTCGACAAGCTGGCGGAGCATCCGGAGCGCGATTACTATCCTGAGCCGCTGCGCGCGGATATCGACGCCATCAATGCCGAGGTGTACGACAACGTCAACAATGGCGTGTACAAGGCTGGTTTTGCCACTTCGCAGGAGGCCTATGAGCAGGCCTTCGAGCCGCTGTTTGCCACCCTCGACATGCTCGACGAACGGCTCGGTGAGCAGCGCTACCTGGTGGGCGGACAGATAACCGAGGCCGACTGGCGCCTGTTTACCACGCTGGTGCGCTTCGATGCCGTGTACTACAGCCACTTCAAGTGCAATCGGCGCCGTATTGCCGATTATTCACACCTGTCCGGCTATTTGCGCGAGCTGTACCAGGTGCCCGGTGTGGCGGAAACCACCAACCTCGATCACATCAAGCAGCATTATTATCGCAGCCATGACACCATCAATCCGAACGGTATCGTGCCGCTGGGCCCGGAGCTGGATTTGCTGGCGCCGCATGGGCGCGATGGGCTGGCCTGACGGTGCGCGCCGGCGGCGGCCTGTATCTTAGACGTGCAACAAATGCAGCAGCAGCGCGCTTTGTGCGTGCAGGCGGTTCTCGGCCTCATCCCACACCACGCTGTCGGGCGCATCCAGAACTTCTGCCGTCACTTCTTCGCCACGATGCGCCGGCAGGCAATGCATGAACAAGGCATGATCGGCCGCCTGCGCCATTAAGGCCGTGTTGACTTGATAATCGGCAAAGGCCCGCAGACGTTCGCTGCGCTCGTTGTCGTCGCCCATGCTCGTCCAGGTGTCGGTGACCACCAGATCGGCATCGGCGACGGCCTGCGCGGCGCTGTCGCAGGCCTGTACGCAATCGCCGGCAGCGCGCACGAGCGCAGCAGCCGGCGCATAGCCGGTCGGCGTGGCAAGGCGCAGCTCGAAGCCGAGAATGCGTGCGGCATTGATCCAGGAGTGGCACATGTTGTTGCCATCGCCGACCCAGGCCACGCGGGCCTTGGCGATGTCGCCGCAGTGTTCGGTGTAAGTCTGGATGTCGGCCAGCAGCTGGCACGGATGCAAGCGTTCGGTCAGACCGTTGATGACGGGTACGCGCGAGTAGGCGGCGAACTGCTCCAGGACTTGCTGCGAGTGGTTGCGGATCATGATCGCATCCACCATGCGCGACAGCACTCGAGCCGTATCCTCGACGGTTTCGCCGCGTCCGATTTGCGTGTCTTCCGGAGCCAGGAAAATGGCGTGGCCGCCGAGCCGCGTCATACCGGTTTCGAACGACACGCGGGTGCGGGTGGAGGCCTTTTCGAACAGCATGCCAAGCGTGCGCCCGGCCAGCGGCCAGCCGCGTTCGCCCGGCGTTGCAGTCTTGAGCGCAATGGCCTGATCCACGACGTGGCGGATGCCGTCGGCTCCGAGATCATCCAGACTGAGAAAATGGCGCGTTTTCATGACAGCGGCGCCGTCGCCTTGCCAAAGAGGCACATGCGGGGTTGTGCTTTGTTCGACGACGGTGTTGGCTTGGGTGGAAAATAAAAGGCCCCGCCGTTGCGCGGCGGGGCCATGCGATTCCCAATTGTAATCCAGGAATGCCGTTTGCGGCTAGCTGGCCTTGTCGAAGCGCTCGCCGGCGCTGGCCCAGTTGACGACGTTCCACCAGGCATCGATGTACTCGGGCTTGCGATTCTGGTACTTGAGATAAAATGCGTGTTCCCAGACGTCCAGGCACAGCAACGGTGTGCCCTGTTCGCTGGCCACGTCCATCAGCGGATTATCCTGATTCGGGGTCTGGGTAACCTTGAGCGAGCCGTTTTGGTCGATCAACCAGACGAAGCCAGAACCGAACAGCGTCGACGCCGCCGTGGTGAACTGGTTCTTGAATTCGTCGAAGGAGCCGAAATCACGATCGATGGCCTGCGCCAGGCCGCCTTCAGGCTTGCCGCCGCCGTTGGGCGACATGCAGGTCCAGAAGATGTTGTGGTTGTAGTAGCCGCCGCCCTGGTTGCGCACACCAGCGCCATGCTGCCCGGCCTTGGCCAGAATGTCTTCCAGTTTCTGGTCTTCCAGTTCCGTGCCTTCGATGGCCTTGAGGAACTTGGTCAGATAGGCCTGATGGTGCTTGTCGTGATGAATCTCCATCGTGCGGGCGTCGATGTGGGGTTCCAGCGCACTGAAATCGTAGGGGAGATCGGGTAGTTCGAATGCCATGGTATTACCTTCTCTTTGTCAAATGTATTGATACCGCGCAAGGCTTAAGGATAAGGTCGAAACCAGTTTTTTCAAGCAAGCTGCTCGGCTTGACGATAGTTGCTGACATTGCCGGACGGATTGATCTTGATCAGTCACATTGACTTGCCATGATCGTTATAATACGCAGATCACACTTAATCTGTAAGCAGGAAATAGCATGTCCAAGGATGCAGTCGCGATCATCAAGCAGGAAGTCGAATCCAATCCGATTGTCTTCTACATGAAAGGCACGCCGGATTTCCCCCAGTGCGGCTTTTCCGCACGCGGTGCGCAGGCGCTCAAAGCCTGCGGCGTTGACTTCAAGTCAGTCAACGTCTTTGACGACCAGGAAGTCTATCGCCAGGGGGTCAAGGAATATTCCAACTGGCCCACCATTCCGCAGCTGTACGTGGCGGGCGAACTGGTGGGTGGCTCCGACATCATCATTGATCTGTACCAGTCCGGCGAGCTCAAGTCCATGCTGGAAGAAGCGGTGCAAAACCACGGCGCCGGCTGACCGGCGCCCGTATCCGGATTGCCAGGATCCGAATTGCCAGAAGCCGGCATTGGCGCGGCCGCAGGCCCGCCAATGCTTGCGTTTGACCATGCATGAAACGCTGCCACTTCAACCATGAGCGAAGCGGGCGCAATACCCGGCATCGGCCTGCTGTTGGTCGGTGATGAATTGCTGTCCGGCAAGCGCCAGGACAAGCACTTGCCGGCGGTGATCGAGCGCCTGACGGTGCGCGGCTTGGAGCTGGCCTGGGTGCGCATCGTGGGTGACGATGCCGGGCGTCTGGAAAACACCCTGGCCGCGACGCTGGCAGGCGACGACATCGTATTCAGTTTCGGCGGCATCGGCCCGACCCCTGACGATCGCACGCGCCAATGCGCGGCGCGGGCGGCCGGATTGGCGCTGGAGATCAATCAGCAAGGCCGGGCCATCCTGCTGGAGCACTATGGCACGGAGGGGGCGACGGCAGCGCGCATGAAGATGGTCGAATGGCCGGTCGGCGCCAGCGTCATTCCCAACCCCATAAACCAGGTGCCCGGTTTTTCCCTGTACCGACACCATTTCGTGCCCGGCTTCCCGAGCATGGCCTGGCCCATGGTCGAGTGGGTGCTGGACACCTATTATGCGCAGCTGCAGCATCGGCAAGCGCCGGTGGAATATTTGTTCGAGGCCCACGACACCCCCGAAAGCGCCATCATCGACGACATGCAAGTGGTGCTCGACGCCCATCCCGACGTGCGCATAGCCTGCTTGCCGAATGCCGCCGGCAAGCGCCTGCTGGAGTTCGGCGTGCGCGGCACGCCGGCAGCGGCGGCCAGTGCCTACGAGGCGTTGTACGAACGGCTGCAGGCACGACAAATCCCGTTGTCCAGAACGCAGCCGCCACAATAGCGGAGTCGATGTCAGACCCGCGGGATCGAATAGTGGCGGCACTCCCATTCGGGCTTATCCGGCGCAAGTCCTGCGCAAGGCTTGAGCTTGCCGCTGGTGCTGTTTTGGGGGCATACTCCGGCACTCGTGCGGCGCTTACCCGCTGCCACGCATTATCGCAAACCGGAGGATACTCATGCTTAAAAAACTGCTGATGTCCGTTGCGGTGTCGACGGCTCTTGTAGCCGGCATGTCGGCACAGGCAGCGGACAAACCATTGAAGATCGGCGCCATCATGCCCATGACCGGCGCGCTGGCCGCTTATGGCGAAACCAGCCTCAAGGGCGCCGAACTGGCAGTCGAAGAAATCAACGAAGCCGGCGGCGTGCTGGGCATGCCCATCGAACTGGCGGTTGAGGACGCGCAGACCGAGCCGCAGGCCGGTGTGGCTGCGGCCAACAAGCTGGCCAACATCGATGGCGTGGCGGCATTCGTCGGCGCGCTTTCCAGTGGCGTGACCATTCCGATCGCCACCAGCGTGGCCAGACCCAACAAGATCCCCATGATCTCACCGGCCTCCACTTCGCCAGTGCTCACCACGCTCAATGACGATGGCTTTCTGTTTTGCACCGTGGCCTCCGACGCCATCCAGGGTGTAGCCATGGCGCAGGTTGCCCGTGATCGCGGCATCGACAAGGTCGGCATCATTTATGTCAACAACGACTACGGCAAGGGCCTGGCGGAGTCGTTCACCGACGCGTTCGACAAGCTGGGCGGCAACGTAACGCATACCGTGGCTTACGAACCCAAGCAGGCGTCATACCGTGCCGCGATACAAAAGGCCTGGGGTGACGGCAGCACGCCGTACATGCTGCTTATCGCTTACGTGGCCGACGGCGAAACCGTGCTGCGTCAGTCGCTCGAAGGCGGCATGTTCAACAAGTTCATCTTCACCGACGGCATGAAGTC
>DATGUT010000160.1:0-6030 GCA_035301185.1 Salinisphaeraceae bacterium | reverse complement strand
CAGCGGCATCGAGTCCTTGTTGCAGGCGGCTTTGTTCGGCATCGAGGCACAGCGTCGGCGCGCGGACTTCGCGCCACAGCGCCTTGGCTTCCGCAAGCCGAAAACCATAGGGAAAGGGCAACCGATGGCGCGGATCGAAAGCCAGGCAAAAGCGGCCATCCGCGGTCTTGCGCGCCCAGTTTGCGGCCAGCCAGCGGCAGGTCGCACTCGTCAGCTCGGGGTAACGTCTGGCAATACGTGCGGCAATGGCTGTAATGCTGGCAAAGCTGCGTTCTCGGAGCGGCTTGCGCAAACCGGCCAACCATTGGCGATAGCGCTCCGGCGTGCGCTCGATGGGCGCATCGGGCACATTGAGGCTGTCCAGCGTAATCAGATGGGAGACAGCGTCCGGCTGCGCGCCGGCATACATGCTCGCCACCTGGCCGCCCATGCTGTGCCCGACCAGGGCAACGGCCTGATTCGGGGCGACGGCCTGCAACAGGGCGTCGAGATCGGCCAGGTAGTCGGGGAACCAGTAGCCCTCCGGGGCGCGGTCCGTATTGCCATGGCCGCGCCAGTCTGGTGCGATCCAATGGCGCGCCATAATCTGTGTGCTCAGCGCCCGGATCAGTGGCGCAAAGCTGGCGCCGGTATCCAGCAGGCCGTGGAGCAGTATAATGCAGGGCGCATTTTCGTCGCCCGCGACATGCAGATGATAGCCAAGTCCGCGAAGCGTGCACTTTTTTGATTGCAGTTTCATATCCATTTTTGAACCTGTGGCCGGCGGCAGGTCGTGCCGGCGTGTATTTTTTGGCGCCGAATGCAAGATCGGCCCTTGGCCATGGCGCAGGTCATGCTAGACTGCGCGCTTTAGTATAACGACAGGGACCCGCCCGCTCGCATGCCGAAACCCGAAAACGAAAGCGTTGCCTTCAAGGGCCGCATGATGACGCTGACCGTACTGGAGGTTCGTGACTCGGACATTGAGGCCATCGACGCCAGCGTTCAACAACAGGTGCAACGCTCTCCCGGTTTCTTTGCCCGCATGCCGGTATTGCTGTCGCTGCAGGTTGCAGGTGTCGATCTGCAGGCGCTGTGCGAGTTGCTGGCGGCTGCGGATCTGGTGGTCGTCGGCGTGTTGGATGCGACCGCAGCGGATGCCGCAGCAGCGCAGGCCGCCGGCCTGGGATTGCTCTCCTCGCCCGCGGCGCAGGTGCGGCGAGACAAGAACACGAGCAGGCGCCCCGTCAACGGCAATGCCAGGACGGAAGATGCGCGCACCACGGACAAGGCACGCAGCAAACAGGAAGCGGAAGCTGCGGCAAACATGCGCAGGTCGCCTACGCGGTTGATCACGCGGCCGGTGCGTTCCGGCCAGCAGGTATATGCGCGGGGCGGGGATCTGGTGATTACTTCATCGGTCAGCGAAGGTGCCGAAGTGCTGGCGGATGGTCATATTCACATTTATGGCGCGCTGCGGGGCCGCGCGCTGGCCGGGGCATCGGGGGATACCCAGGCGCGCATATTCTGTCGCCAGTTCGAGCCGGATCTGGTGGCCGTCGCCGGCTGCTACAAGGTAGCGGACGCGATTGCCGAGAATGTGCGCGGCGCTTGTGTCCAGGTGAGCCTGGACCACGACAGCCTATTGATTGAATTACAGGAGTAACACGAGTGGCACATATAATCGTGGTGACGTCCGGCAAGGGCGGCGTCGGCAAGACCACTACGGCCGCGGCCTTTGCCGCCGGGCTGGCGCAGCGCGGCTACAAGACTGCGGTGGTGGATTTCGACGTCGGGCTGCGCAATCTTGACCTTATCATGGGCTGCGAGCGCCGTGTCGTCTTCGATTTTGTCAACGTCATCAACGGCGAGGCATCGCTCAAACAGGCGCTGATTCGCGACAAGCGCATCGATGGCCTGTATATCCTGGCGGCGTCGCAGACACGCGACAAGGATGCCCTCACCGATGAAGGTGTCGAGCAGGTGTTGCGCGAGCTGTCGGCCGATTTCGATTATGTGATTTGTGATTCGCCCGCCGGCATCGAGCGCGGCGCCATCAGTGCCATGTATTTTGCCGACGAGGCCTTGGTCGTCACCAATCCGGAAGTGTCGTCGGTGCGCGACTCCGACCGGGTGCTGGGCATGCTCGCCAGCCGTACGCGGCGCGCAGAACTCGGCGAAGAGCCGGTCAAGGAGCATCTGGTGGTGACGCGCTATACGGCCTCGCGCGTGGGCAAGGGCGAAATGCTGTCGCTGGAGGACATCAGCGAAATCCTGGCGATCGACCTGCTCGGCGTGATCCCCGAATCCGAGGCAGTGCTCAACGCCTCCAACGCCGGCGTGCCGGTGTCGCTGGAGCCGAAAGCCGACGCCGGCGAAGCTTATCTGGACATGGTCGCACGGTTCCTGGGCGAGACCCGTCCGATGCGATTCACGGAAGTCAAAAAGGGCCTTTTGGGCCGACTGATGGGGAGGTAACCATGGGTTGGCTGGATGTATTTCGTTCTCAGAAGAAGGGTTCTGCCCAGCTGGCCAAGGAGCGGCTGCAAGTGGTGGTGGCCCATCGGCGCGGCAGGGGGGCGGGACACCCGCCTTACTTCCCGCAATTGCAGGAAGACCTGCTCCAGGTGTTGCGCAAATACGTGCAGGTCAGCGACGACGCGGTGCAAATGGAGGTCGAGCGCGAAGGCGATCTGGAGGTGCTGGAGTTGAACATTACCGTGCCGGATTTGAAGCACTGAGCGGCGCACGTTGCGCCGGGTACTGGAATCCGCTGCAAGTGCCGGTCGCGGGCGAGCCTGCGCATGATTGCGAAATCTTTTGCTTGTGCCTGTAGGGCGCGATCCGGCGACTGCGCCCACCACGCGCGCTTGCGCAGGATGGCAACAGAAAACGGCATTCTCGGCGCTCGTCGGCGCAGGTTGGATTTGTCGACCGCGCCAGCTCTTCGGGTCGGGATTTACTCCTGGCCACGCAAATCCTTGCGCAACACCTTGCCGACGTTGGATTTCGGCAGGTCGTCGACGAACACGATCTCCTTCGGCACCTTGTAGGCGGTCAGCTCCTCGCGGCAAAAGGCCATGATGCTGTCCTTGCTGGTCGATGCGTCGCTGCGCACGACGAACAGCTTCACCGCCTCGCCCGATTTCGCGTCCGCCATGCCGACGCAGGCGGCTTCGCGTACGCCGGGGTGGCCGGCGACCACATCCTCGACTTCGTTCGGGTACACGTTGAAGCCCGAGACCAGGATCATGTCCTTCTTGCGGTCGATGATGTAGAAAAAGCCGTCGGCATCCATTTTGGCAATATCGCCGGTGCGAAAATAACCTCCGGCAAGAAAGCTTTTCGCGGTCTCCTCGGGGCGCTTGTGATAACCGGCCATGACCTGGGGCCCGGCAATGCACAGCTCACCCGGCTCGCCCGTGGCGACGGCGTTGCCGTCGTCGTCGCAGATCAAGGCGCGGGTGGACGGGATCGGCAGGCCGATGGAGCCGGTGTAATCGGTCAGATCCAGCGGGTTGATGACCGCGGCCGGCGACGTTTCGGTCAGGCCATAGGCTTCGATGATGGGAATGCCGGTGATGCGCTTCCATTTTTTGGCCACCGCGCGCTGCACCGCGGCGCCGCCGCCGAGCGCCAGGCGCAGCGCGGAGAAATCCAGCCGCCGGAAGGATGCGTCATTGGCCAGGGCGTTGAACAGGGTGTTGACACCAGTGAATGCGGTCGGCTTGTGGCGGGCGAAGGTCTTGGCCAGCTGCGGTATGTTGCGCGGATCGGTGACCAGCGCGTTGTTGCCGCCGAGCTGCAGGAAAACCAGGCAATTCGCGGTCAGCGCGAAGACGTGATACAGCGGCAGGGCGGTGATGATGCGCTCCTTGCCGGGCTCCGTCGTCGGCTTGATCCACATGCTGCACTGGGCCATGTTGGCGACGATATTGCGATGCAGCAGGATCGCGCCCTTGGCCGCGCCGGTGGTGCCGCCGGTGTATTGCAGAACGGCAACGTCATCGGCATCGATCGTGGGCGCTTGCAGCGGCTTGCGGGCCCCGCGGGCGAGCGCGGTATTGAAGGTTATGGCGTCGGGCAGGGTGAACGCGGGCACCATTTTCTTGATGTATTTCACCGCCAGATTGGTGAGCAGGCGCTTCAGCGGCGACAGGCAATCACCGATCTGGGTGGTGATGATTGCCTCCAGGTTCACCCGCTCGCGGACCTGCTCCAGCGTCGTCGCAAAATTCTCCACGATGACGATGCCGCGCACCTCGGCATCGACCAGCTGATGCTCGAGCTCGCGCGCGGTGTACATGGGATTGACGTTGACCACGACCATGCCGGCGCGCAGGATGCCGAACAGGGCAATCGGATATTGCAGCAGGTTGGGCATCATCAAGGCGATGCGATCACCTTTGGCAAAACCCAGTTCATGCTGCAGAAACGAGGCGAAATGGGCGCTTTGGCGCTGCAGCTCGGCATAGCTCAGCTCGACGCCAAGATTGGTGTAGGCGACCTTGTCGGCAAAACGGCGGCAGCTTTCCTCGAAGATGTCCACCAGGGTGCGATTGCCCTGATCCTCGATGTCGGCGGCAACGCCGGCCGGATAATGCGCGAGCCATGGTCGATCCGTGGGACAATTCATGTCTGGTGGCGAACTGGGCGCTTGACTCATGGGCGAGACCCCGTGTTTGTTTACAGGCTAGGATAGGTTCTGAGCCAGCCGCTGTCGACAATCGGACATCAACAGTGGCTGCGAAGGTGCCTGGCAAGCCAGCGGTGTGGCCGCCTCAGGCGAGCCGCCCCAGCGTGACCCGTGGCCGCCCGCCCAGATCCGTGCGCGTTGCCACTGCGCTCAAGCCTGCCTCGCACAGCAATCTGCGCACCGCCACGGCCTGATTATAGCCATGTTCCAGCAACAGCCAGCCGCCCGGCACGAGGTGGCTGGGCGCCCGTGCGGCGAGGTGGGCCAGATCCGCCAGGCCATCGTCGGCGGCGACCAGCGCCTCGCGTGGTTCATGGCGCAACGCGGGCGCCTGCAGATGCGGATCAGCGGTGCCGACATAGGGCGGATTGGCGACAATGGCGTCGAGGCGCTTGCCGCGCAAGGGCTGCAGCCAGCTGCCGTGCACAAAGTGCACATTGGCCAGGGCCAGGCGTTGTGCATTCGCGCGCGCACAAGCCAGCGCCGCGGCAGAGGCATCGCTCGCCAGCAGCGACCATTGCGGGCGCTCGCTCGCCAACGCCAGCGCGATGGCGCCGCTGCCAGTGCCGAGATCGGCCACCGTGCAGGTCCGTTTGGGCAGTAGCTCCAGCGCGGCTTCGACCAGGGTTTCAGTATCCGGGCGTGGTACCAGCACACTTGGATTCACGGCCAGGGTCAGCGTCCAGAAACCGCATTCGCCGATGATGTAGGCCAGCGGCTCGCCGGCCGCGCGCCGGGCCACGAGCTGCGCAAAGTGCTGGCGCGCGGGCGGGTCGAGTGGCGCCTGCGGATGGCTGAATAAATACGTATGCGACCAGCCCGTGGCATGCGCCAGCAGCAGGCGCGCATCGAGCGTGGCATCGTCGCTGTGGGGCTGCAGTTGCGCCTGCGCCTGGCGCAGGGCAGTGGTAATGGTGGTGGCCGTAATCAATCGCCCAGCGCGGCCAACTGCTCGGCCTGATGCTCGCTGCTCAGCGCCTGCAGCAGCTCTTCCATGTCGCCGTCCATGATGTCGTCGAGCTTGTACAGGGTCAGGTTGATGCGATGATCGGTGACCCGCCCCTGCGGGAAGTTATAAGTGCGAATGCGCTCGGAACGATCGCCGCTGCCCACCAGCTGCCGACGCGTGGCTGCTTCTGCCGCCGCCTGCTTGTCCTGCTCCGCAGTCAGCAGCTTGGTCTGCAGCAGGCTCATGGCCTTGGCCCGGTTCTTGTGCTGCGAGCGCTCCTGCTGGCACTCGACCACGATGCCGGTCGGCAGGTGGGTGAGCCGCACCGCGGAATCGGTCTTGTTGACATGTTGGCCACCGGCGCCGGCGGCGCGAAACGTGTCCACGCGCAGATCGGCGGGATTGA